>CBFCWO010000009.1:0-57594 GCA_965601625.1 uncultured Flavobacteriaceae bacterium
CCAAGTGGCCTGAATTCCGCGGGAGGTATTCCTTTGAAGAATCTGGGGGAAGAAGCCTATCATCAAATGTTTGTTTATGTGCCTTGCCTCAGTTCAGGTCAAGGGCTTCCAGTTGCAATTTTTGCAATTCCTGCCGCATCTGCTCTACCCTTTCCTTATGCGATGGCTCCTCAATCAGATTTTGTAGTTCATAAGGATCATTTCTTAAGTCATACAATTCAGCGCTATCAAACCGAAGCCATTTGATATACTTGAACTGATCGGTAACCACAACCCTGTAATCCAGCTGGGCTGTCCATGGAAATGGATTCTCGTTGCTGTAATACTCGATAAGCCCGGATGATCTTATCTGATCTAATTTGCCGCTGATAAGCGGAAGAAGTGATTTCCCCTGAATTGAGTGGGGCTTGTTTACGCCGGCAATGTCCAGGGCTGTGGCGGACAAATCAATGGATAGTACCAAACCATCCACCGTCTTTGCAGGTTCAGGCACCCCCGGATGATGGACAATGAGTGGCGCCCTGACGGATTCTTCATAGGGCATTCTTCGCTCCAGGGAAAATCCGTGTTCCCCAAAGAAGTACCCATTGTCGCTGGTAAATATGACTACCGTATTCTCATGAATTCCGAGCTTTTGAAGCTCGGCCATAATCCGCCCGAGGCTTTCGTCAACAGCAAGCATCATTTCCGCCCGGGTTTGGATGGTTTTCTCTGAGATACCAAGATCCATACTGCCTGCCCATCTCGGGTCCTTCTCCAGTGCTTCAGCGCGCAATCTAAAGGCATTTTCAATCACAGGTTTTCCCTCTTCAACACGGGCCGTGCTGGAATAGGAAGGACTCCTTTGGTAGATTTTCTCCCGATACAGCCCCTTGTGCCTTTTGGCAGGAATAAACTCCTTGGGCACATCCAGATCCGTGCTTCCGTCATCGCGTTGAACCGCTTCGGGATGAATGGCTTTATGACCGATATAGAGGAAAAAAGGGGTGTCCGCATTTTCCTTTATGAAACCAAGGGCTTTTTCGGTAAAAATGTCTGTGATATACCCCTCTGCCACATAAGATCTTTTGTTCTCATAAAGGACAGGGTTGTAGGTTTTTCCCTGCCCTTCCATACATACCCAGTAATCATAACCGGGCCGGGGAGCAGGACTGTTCCCCATGTGCCACTTCCCAACATGAGCCGTTTTATATCCGGCCTCCTGCAGGTATTTGGGAAAGAGATCCAGCATAAAGCTCGCCTGATTCCTGGCTGTATTGTCTATGATCCCATGCCTGGACGGATACTGACCAGTGAGGATGCTCGCCCGGTTTGGAGAGCACAATGGAACCGCATGATAAGCCCGGTTGAATTGTGTCCCCTCCTCTGCCAGAAGATCTATGTTCGGTGTCTGGAGGTAGGTATGCCCTCCCCTGCTCCATTCATCATATCTCATATCGTCTACCACGATCATCACAATATTTGGCCGCTCTCTTTGGGCAACGAGACAGGCTGATGTTAAAAGCAATACGGATAGCAGAAGGACTCGGAACATGCAATGCAGTTAATTCCTTTAAGGTAAGGAAATTATCAAATCCACCTAAATTGAAGGTCGCGTTGGTTTATCGAATGAGGCCTTATGCGGTGCCCCTTCTGCAGAAAACAGCTACAGGAATAATTCACGGGCTTTGAGAATGCACGTTTGTTTCCTGTTACATGACATCCAAAGGCATTAAAAAGCGGATGGCTTCTGGCATCATACTGATGGTAGCGGGGGCGAGGCCCACATACTCACCATCAGCCTCAATACCACAAGAATTGGTGCTCTCAAGCACTACCTCCTCAGTTGTGTGATAGACAACTTCAGGGTGGCTGATTTTCAAGCCCCTTTTTAACCTGCCGAGATTTTTCAGATAGTCCCAAATGCTCAGGTCGCCAAAAACAGCAACCTGAAACTGGCCATCTGTAAGGCGGGCATCCGGAGCTACGCAGATGGCATTGCCAAAGCAGCGTCCGTTGGCCACTGCCATTTGCAATAACTTTCCACTCCAACGCCATTCACTGCTGGTGCAGGTCACGTCCTTCTTCGCATAGTTGAGAAACCCTTTTACAATTTGCCTGAAATAATTGAACCCCGGACCGAATACACTGGTGGTTCCTTCCAGGTTCCTAACCACTTCCGGGCTGAGCCCGGCACCTGCTATATTGATAAAGTAACGGGGTTCCCGAGTTCCATGAATGATTATTTTTCCGAGGTCTATCGTTTTGGTGCTGCCGGACTGAATGAGATTGCTGAGTTCTTCAATGGAATTGGATACATGTGCCGTCCTTGCAAAATCATTGGCCGAGCCACAAGGGAGAACCCCTAATACCGGGTATTCATTCGTTGGTATTTTGCTCTTCAACACCCCGTTGAGAACTTCATTCAGGGTACCATCTCCCCCCACTGAAATCAAATAATCACAGCCCTTGTCAGTGGCCTGTTTTGCCAGTTCTATGGCATGCCTCGCCCACAGGGTAGGAATAAATTCTGCTGCACCGAGGTTCATTTCCCGACAATGTTGGTCCAGCCTTGGAATGAGCCCGGCAAGGCGGTTCTTTTTGTTGTTAAAAATAAACACAACCTTCATGCCGGTCAGAATTTGACGGTTTCTCCCAGACCGGAAAGGATGTGATCCTTCCTGAGATGGTCCCGGGGTATTTTGAATACCATATGCCCTGTACAATGGACCGGGGCAACTTTGCGTATAACGAAGTCATTTTTCAGCCTGGAGGACAACCCCTGCTTAGCGCAATCATCAAAACTGCAAGATGAAATAACCACCTTCCAAAAAAGGCGCTCCTGGATGATATTCCGGGATGGTCCCTAGTCATACACTTCCACAACCATCTCAATCTCCACGGCAATCCCGCGGGGTAAGGAGCCCATGCCTACAGCTGCCCTGGCGTGCTTCCCGCGTTCGCCGAAGACTTCCACCATCAGGTCCGAAAAGCCGTTTACCACTTCCGGCTGGTTGCCGAAATCAGGAGCTGCATTCACCATACCCAGCACCTTTACGATGCGCTTTACCCTGTTTAGGTTCCCGAGTTCTGCCTTGAGCACAGCCAACTGGTTTATCCCCACCAGCCTCGCTGCCTGATAGCCTTCTTCCACGGTAAGGTCTTCCCCAAGTTTGCCCGTCACGTATTCTCCATCCGCGTTTTTGGGTCCTTTCCCAGCCAGGAAAACAAGGTTACCTGTTTGCACGGCATTCACATAGTTGGCAACCGGATTAGCAGCCTCCGGCAGTTCAATCCCCAACTTGGCCAGCTGGGACTCCGGATCGTAGTCTGCCGGGGGCAATTCCGCAACTTCTTCAACGGTTTTTGCTTCTTCTCTGGTCCCGCAGGAAAAATTCAGCAGCAAACCAAAAACAAAAAGGGAGTAAAGGAACTTCTTCATGGGTAGCGTTTTTTGTAAGAGATCGAAAGATACGAATATAGGAGGTCAATTCACCCTGGCGAGAAAATCTGGCCTGACAGACTTATTTGTCCAGGACTTTGGATCCCGAAACGGGATATCATTCTTAATTATAACTTGCCAAGGGAATTCAATTCATTAAGCCTTTCCTCATTCAGCACCTGAAGGCCATGCAGTTTTTTCAGGTCTGTAAGCACCACTTCCCTGAAATCCAGGCCGGATGCATTCCGGGAACCAAAAAGGGATTTGTACAAGTCGAGAGCTGTCCTGGTATTGCCTTCCAGCAATTCACAATGTGCCTGGTTGCAGTCCAGGGCTTTCAGGGAAATGCCCATTTGCCTGCCTTCTTCCAAAAGGAGACGGGCGTCCGCTACTTCACCGGCGCAAAGATGCAACCAGGCTTTATTATTAAGGGCAAGGGCCATTTGCTTTCGAAGTGATTGATTTCGGGGGTATTCTTTGAAAAAATTGCGTAGTTCGGCCAGGATCTTATCCTGAAAACTACCTTTGTCGGCCAGGACCAACGTACTGTCGATCTCCTGATCCCAGAGGCGTATTTTCTCCAGCACATCCAGCATATGGATCGTTTCCACATCCACCGTTGCGAAATAATCCCTGAAACGGTTAAAATCCTCCTGCATGTTCTCCGAGGATGGCATCGCTGGCAACGAATCCAGAAATCCTTCCATTTCCTCCAGCAACTCACGACCCTTAGACTGGTACTCCAGCCTTCGCTCTTCCTCTAGCATCCGCTGGTAAAATTCCAGAAGGTTCAGGGCCGTAGCGCTGTAGTCTGGTCCGAAAACGGCTTTCTGATTCCCGGCAAGGGTTTTTCTTATGGAGAGGGCTTTGGCCAGATCGTCTTCAGCCCGTGTCCAGGAATCTGTCTCCAGGGTATAGATCCCAGCATTGTGATAGGCTGTAGCCAGATAATGGGTAAACTTGTCCGGGGCATTCTTTGCTAGCCCGCTGTAGTATTCAATGGCCTTTTTATTCGCCCCATAGGCCTCAGGATATTGTTTCATCTGATCGGCCAGCAGAATGCCTATGTTGGAGTAGGTGGCCGCCAGATATGGGATGAAAACAGTCGGTTTTTCCTCTGAGAGGATTTCATAGGCTTCTAGGGTCCTTTGATAATTTTCCAGGGCCTTGTCATAGTCCTCCAACTGGATCTGGACAACCGCTAAATTATTCAGGGTGGCCGCAACCAAGGGACGATATTTCTGGGGATCGGCCTTCAATAGACTTTCATAGATCTCCAGAGCTTTCCGATAATTTGTGTGGGCGTCGTAGGCGTTGAATTCGTCTGTATAAATCAAGCCCAGCTGATAGTAAACCAGGGAAAGCATTTCATCGCCTAATACATCCGAATGGTTCTGGTTCAGCTCCAAAGCCTGCTTGTAGTCTTTTTTGGCATACCAGTACTTTTCCTTGAGGTAATAGGCCTCGCCTCTTGCCATTAAGGAATGTGCCAGGTGCGGGCCAAACCTCAACTCATCTTCCAGCAGATCCGTATAAATGGAAATGGCTTTATCAAAAAAGGAAATTGCCCTGTCCGGATCCTGGGGCAGGGATAACCTGCCCAGGTTATTGAGCGCTACCGCCTTTTGTTCACGGACGGACCTTTCACCTGTTTCAGGTTCTGCCAGGGTGCTTTCAAAGCTTTGGATAGCCTCCTTGCGATGGCCCATAAGGTCCTGCACCCGGGCTATGGTATTTGAAATGCGCATACGCTTTTCCCCAGGTGCAGACTGTTCCAGTGCCTGTAGGAGTTCCGGTAGGGCCAGGTCTGGCCGCGCGGCCTTCAGATATTCCTCTCCCGATTTTAGATGTGCTTCAAAACTGGTCATAACGGCTTTGTTTTTGAATTCCTGGGTGCAGTTGCCTCTTTGCACAGGTCCACGAAGGCTACCCGCGACAGGGTATCGTATTCCAGGGCTTCACTTCGGCTGGTTTCCTTTTGCATATCCATAAGGCAAACCCCTTCATTATCGAGGGCCCCGCCTGCCTTCAGAATGGCAAAGGTGGCCGCTCCGGGCATCTTCTCCACGGCGTATTCTCCGAAAAAAAGATTTCCCAGCCGTACTCCAAAAAGGCCACCCACTAGCAGGTCCTCCTTCCAGACTTCCTGAGCGTGTATAAATCCCTTCTTAAAAAGCCCGGTGAATATCCGGAACATGCGCTCGGAAAGCCATGAAGGTGTCATTGCCTCTGTCTTGTTATACTGCTTCTGGCAGCATCGTAAGAGGCCTTCAAAATCCGTGTTTACAGTGGTAGTAAAGCCACTTTCCCGAATAGATTCGGGCGGGTCCAGTTGTTTCGGATACAGGACGATCCTTGGATCCGGAGACCACCACCTGATGTGTTTCATCGGATGGTGCCAATAGTAAATTCCATTTTTATAAGCGGCCAGGAGCAGGTCCTCGGACATTTCGCCCCCCACAGCCAGCAAACCATCCAGATCCGCAAAATGGGCAGGGGGGAAATTGGAAACTCCTTTTGAAAGCTCAAAATAAGGCATGGGGTCATTTATTCAGGCACCGGGATCCCCTGCCTGCAGTTCATCCAATTCGCCAAGCTGGCGGAGGATCTCAAAGGTCTTCATCGCCTCTTCTTCATTGACCACGGCAATAGCGGCACCCACGTGCACCATGACGTAATCCCCCACCTCAGCCTCGGGGACCAGGGTCAGGTTTACCTCTTTGATCACGCCGTCAAAGGATACCTTTCCCAGTCTGAACGTATCATCCAGTGTTTCTGTAATCGCTGTGAGTTTTCCGGGTATCGAAAGGCACATAACTTCTGGTTATGATTTATTGAGTTGGGCTTTCAGCCAGGTATACCAAGCTTCCATTCCCTGGCCGGTGGTAGCCGATACCTCAAAGAATTCGAGGTTGGGATTTACCTGCAGGGCATAGTCCTTTAGCTGCTGAAGATCAAAGTTCAAATGTGGCATCAGATCGATCTTATTGATGACACACACATCTGAGGTGTGGAACATATCCGGATATTTGATAGGCTTGTCTTCCCCTTCCGTGGTGCTTATAATGACCACCCGCTTTTGTTCCCCCAGATCGAACATGGAAGGACAGACCAGGTTGCCGACGTTTTCGATCATCAGGATACTGTCTGGTGTCATGTTGAGTTGTTTTACGGCCTCGTAAACCATGTCGCTTTCCAGATGACATCCCTTGCCGGTATTGATCTGCATTACCGGAACCTCCAGGGCTGCGATCCGGTTGGCATCATTGGCGGTTTGCTGATCCCCTTCTATAACGTAGAACTGAAGTCCTTCCTTCAGATCCCTGAGGGTCCGCTCCAGCAAGGCGGTCTTGCCCGAGCCTGGGGAACTCACCAGGTTGAGGCAAAAGATATTCAGCGCCTCAAAATACCCGCGGTTGCGTGCTGCCATGACCTTGTTTTGTTGCAACACATCCTGTTCAACTTCGATGACCTTTTTATTCGGGGCCAGGGTAACCTCACCCGTTTCATGGTGATGCGCATGGCTGTGAGCATGTCCATGGTCGTGATGATGGTGATGGTCATGTCCATGGGCATGGCTGTGATGATGATCATGTCCATGGGTATGATCATGCTTATGGTCATGGGAATGTCCATGACCTTCATGGTTCAGGGTAGGGGCTAAAATCCGGACCCCTCCTTCTTCACTTCCGCATCCGCAAGTTCCGCACATAATCTGATGGTTTATATTTGTTTTATACGACTTCCAGGGCTTTTACCCTTAATTCCCTTCCTTGAAGGATGGACTTAAGGTTACTGTTGCATTCGGGGCACGCATCGTAAAAATGCGTTATTCCAAACTCCGTATCACAATCCATGCACTGCCCCCTGCCTTCAATGACCTGAATCCTTTTTTCAGCTTTCTCCAAAACCGTATCCCTGACTGCTGCCGGCCAGACAAAATTGAGGGCTTCGAACTCCACACCGGCAAGGGTTCCGATTTCAAGCTCGATGACCTCAACTTCCCGGGCACCGGCTTTGGCAGTTTCGGTTTCCGCGATCTTTACGATCCCCATGGCCACAGACAATTCATGCATACCCAAAATGGTTTTAGGTCATATCCTTCAATATTAAATGAAATAAAGTGTTGAAACCCTGACAAATATCATATGTCAGGTCCTTTGAGTCATATAACTTCCTGGATTAACTAGCAGAAATTAAATTTAACTAACTGGCAATCAAATGGCTTTTGAGAGAAACACCAAGGAAACCTATTATGAGAGCATCATAAAACAGGGGTACAGCCGCCGGGACTTTATGAAGTTCGCCACATATATCGCGGCGTATATGGGCCTGGAGACCTCCATGATCGGACAGGTCGCCAAATCCCTGGAAACCACCTTCCGGATCCCGGTGATCTGGGAGCACTTCCAGGAATGTACATGTTGCAGTGAATCCTTTATCCGGTCTGACCACCCCATTGTTTCGGATATCATCCTGGATAAGATCTCCCTGGATTACACACTGACCTTAATGGCCGCTTCGGGCCATCAGGCGGAAGCTGCAAAGCACGCCACCATGGAGAAACACAAAGGGGAATACATCCTGTGTGTTGAAGGATCTGTGCCTTTGGGAGACGACGGTAATTACTGCTGTATTGCCGGGCGTTCCGCGAAGGACATCCTGCTGGAAGCCGCCGAAGGTGCCAAAGCCATTATTGCCTGGGGAAGCTGCGCCTGCAATGGCTGCGTTCAGGCCGCTTATCCCAATCCAACCCAGGCGACGCCTATCCATAAGATCATCAAGAACAAACCCATTATCAAGGTACCCGGCTGTCCGCCCATTGGAGAAGTCATGGCGGGCATCATCGTCCACCTGATCACCTTCGATCGCCTGCCCGAACTGGACAATATCGGACGACCGAAAGCCTTCTATGCCAAGCGCGTCCACGACAGCTGCTACCGCAGGCCATATTACGATGCCGGGCTTTTCGCAGAGTCTTTTGACGACCAGAATGCCAAAGAAGGGTATTGCCTTTACAAAGTAGGCTGCCGCGGACCGATGACCTATAATTCCTGCGGTACCATCCGCTGGAACAATGGCGTGAGTTTCCCAATACAATCCGGCCACGGATGTATAGGGTGCAGCGAAGAGGACTTCTGGGACAATGGTCCCTTTTATGAAAGACTGACCGGGCTGGCCGGTTTCGGCATTGAAAGCTCTGCAGACACTATCGGAAAAGTGGCAGCAGGAGTCCTTGCAGGTGGATTGGCTGCCCATGCGGTAATCGCCAATATTTCCAAGCGCAAAGAACTTTCGGATAACATCCGGAAAGCGAGAGCAAATGAGAAAAAATTCGAATCATAGATTTCCAATAATCCAACTATCATGGCTAACAGAATCGTAGTAGACCCAATTACCCGGATCGAAGGGCACCTCCGTATCGAAGTGGAGGTCAAAGACGGAAAAATTACGGATGCCTATAGTTCCAGCCCCATGGTACGCGGCCTGGAGAATATCGTAAAAGGAAGGGATCCGAGGGATGTCTGGGCCTTTGTACAAAGGGCTTGCGGTGTTTGCACCACAGTTCACGCACTGGCATCAGTCCGTTCGGTGGAAGACGCCCTGGGAATTAATATTCCGCCCAATGCCGAGCTGGTGCGCAATATCATGGAAGGCACCCTCTACATGCACGACCATGTGGTGCATTTCTACCACCTCCACGCCCTGGACTGGGTTGATGTGGTCAATGCCCTGCAGGCCGATCCCGCAGAGACTTCCGCCCTGGCGCAAAGCATATCGAGCTGGCCGAAGAGCTCCCCGGGATATTTTGCCGATATCAAAAAGCGCATCACCCGATTCGTGGAAAGTGGCCAACTGGGTATTTTTGCCAACGGTTACTGGGGTCATCCGCAGATGAAGCTGCCGCCAGCCGTAAACCTGCTTGCAGTAGCCCACTATCTGGAAGCCCTGGAGTGGCAGAAGGAAATCGTGAAGGTACACACCATCTTCGGCGGCAAGAATCCCCACCCGAACTATCTGGTTGGCGGTATGGCCTGTGCCATTAACGAAGAAAGCCCGGGTGGCCTGAACGCGGAACGCCTTGCCTATGTAGGGCGGCTGATCAAGGAAGGTCAGCAGTTTGTGGAGCAGGTTTATATTCCCGATCTGATGGCCATTGCCTCCTTCTATAAGGACTGGGGCGCCATTGGGAAAGGTTTCGGAAACTACATGGCTTATGGAGACTTTCCCACCAATGGATATGCTGATGTTTCAAGCTTCAAGTTCCCGCAGGGGATCATCCTGAACCGCGATCTTTCCAAGGTGTATGATGTCGACCATCGAAATGACGACATTGAAGAATTTGTCAACAACTCCTGGTATGATGAATACAGCGAGGGGAAAACCACAGGCAGACACCCATGGGAAGGGGAAACGAAAATCAATTACAGCGGTCCGAAACCGCCGTATGAGTCCCTGGATGTCAGCCAGAAATACAGCTTTATAAAAACCCCGAGGTGGCAGGGCAAGCCTATGGAAGTAGGACCGCTTGCAAGGTTGCTCGTTGGATATGCCCGCGGAAATGAGGAGATCCAGGAATTGGTCAACGGGGCTTTGGCTCAATTGGAAGTTCCTGTGGACGCCCTGTTTTCCACCCTGGGAAGGACGGCTGCCCGCGGACTTGAAACCCGGTTGGTTGCCCAATGGACACAGGATTTCTATGCCTCCCTGCTCAACAATATAAAGAACGGGGATACCCGCATGGCCAACACTGAAAAATGGGAACCTAAATCCTGGCCCGCCACGGCCAAAGGGGTAGGCTTCAGCGAAGCCCCGAGAGGTGCTTTGGCACACTGGATCCGAATCGAAGACGGCAAGACGGCCAACTACCAGCTGGTAGTGCCCTCTACCTGGAATGCCTCACCCAGGGATCCCAAGGGACAACGCTCCGCTTATGAATCCACCCTGCTGGATACCCCGGTAGCGGATCCGGAACTCCCCCTGGAAATCATCCGGACCATTCATTCCTTCGACCCGTGTATTGCCTGCGCAGTACACCTTTACGACGAACACGGCAAACACCTGTCTCAGGTACAGAACATCTCGAGTTGTGATATTTAAACCGCAGACCCATGGCAACCAAGAATTATAAGCGCGTATATGTTTGGGAGCTTCCCGTACGGATCTTTCACTGGATCAATGTGCTCTGTATTACCGTCCTGGCCGCTACAGGATTTATCATTGCTGATCCCCCGGCCATCATGTCCGGGGCAGAAGCCAGTGAGTCCTATTGGTTCGGCACGGTGCGGTTTATCCACTTCACCGCCGCCTATATCTTTTTCTTTAATATGCTCCTGAGGCTTTACTGGGCATTCGTCGGGAATCGATTCTCCAGCTGGAAGGCCTTCCTGCCGTTTAGCAAAAAGATGCGTAAAAACATCCTGCATGTCTTGAGGGTGGATGTATTGCTCCAGCACGACAGGACCGAAGATGTCCGCAACATCAGCGTGGGCCATAATTCTGTAGCGGCCATATCTTACGTGGCCCTGTTTATCGTCGCCCTGGTACAGGTATTCACGGGATTTGGATTGTATGCCGATAATTCCGGATGGTGGTTGCCCCAGCTATTCGGATGGGTAGTTCCGCTTTTTGGCGGGGATTTTATCGTACGGACCATCCATCATGTAGCCACCTGGTTCTTTATACTGTTCACCCTTGTCCACGTATACCTGGTATTCTACCACGACTGGCTTGAAGGACGGGGCGAGGTATCCTCCATGTTCGGAGGGTATAAATTCGTTTGTGAAGAGCGGCTGGCCAAAGAGGATATCGAGGAGCTGAGAGAAGACACTCCCCCGGCAAAGGAACCCCCTGTGGAAACCAGCCCTTCGGCCTGAGGAACAATTAACGCATTAAGCCTGCATGAAAGATCAATCGTTTACCCCCAAGGCCGTCAGCAGTGACAGCTACTACTTCGAAAAGGACAAATCAGGCAGCATCCTGGTACTGGGCGTTGGTAATTATCTTATGGGTGATGAAGGCATTGGCGTATGGCTGATAGAGGAAATGGCAGGCCGGGAACTGCCCCCATATCTAGACCTGCTCGATGGGGGGACCGGCGGATTTTTGCTGCTCGACCGTTTCCAGGCCTATAAGACCATCATTTTTGTGGATGCCACCATGGATGGGAATCCGGCTGGGACCATCAGCCTTTTGAGGCCCAAATTCGCATCCGATTTCCCCACGGCACTAAGTGTGCATGACCTGGGCCTGAAAGACATGATAGAGGCCGTATACCTGTTGGACCATCAGCCGGACCTCTACCTGCTGACCATCTCCATTGAACAAATCGACCCCATGAGTGTGTCCCTTTCCGGTCCGGTGAAGCGGGCCATCCCCGGGGCGGTTGAAAAAATCCTTTCCCTGGGCCAGCAATTGTCTACCCAAAAAGTTCCCGTTGGAGACCACCTTTAGGATCATTATACAAGGGCGGGTCCAGGGGGTGGGATTCCGACCATTTGTCTATCGGGAGGCCGTCGCTCGCGGGCTACGCGGCTGGGTTTCGAACAATGAAGAAGGAGTGATCATACATGCCACGGGCCCTAAGGCAACCCTTGAAGAATTCTACAACAGTCTGGTAGACTCCCCTCCACCGGTATCCCGGGTGGTGAACCATTACTTCGAAGAATTTCCAGGAGAAAGTCCCCGGGATTTTCAGATCGTTCCCTCGTCAAAGAAAGATCAACTGAACCTCCAGCTCACCCCTGACTTTGCTTTATGCCCTGAATGCCATCAAGAAATGCTGAGCCCGGAAAACCGGCGCTATCAATACCCGTTTATCAGCTGCGTGAATTGCGGCCCCCGTTGGTCACTTACCGAGCACTTTCCCTTTGAGCGCGAACATACCAGCATGGAAGTGTTCAAAATGTGCACTGAATGCCTGGAAGAATACCAAAATCCCGCACACAGGCGCTTCCATTCCCAAACCAACAGCTGTGCAACCTGTGGGATCACCTACTGGATTGCAGATCCGGAGGGGAACACATTGAATACGGCGGATGTTTCCCCCTTTGCAGAACTTGCATCGTTGCTTGGGGCAGGCAAAATCATTGCCATTAAAAACACCTCTGGCTACCTGCTCTGCTGCGATGGGAGGAACGAAAAAGTCATTCGACTCTTGCGCCATAGAAAACAACGCCCCACCAAACCCTTTGCGGTGCTCTATCCTTCCTTGAATCAATTAAAGGAGGATCTCCAGGTTTCATCCCGGGAGGAGGCAAAACTGCAATCCGTAGAGCGTCCGATTGTTTTACTGTCTTCGAAAAACTACAAGGGCGAGGCCTGTCTGCATCACATCGCCCCGGGGCTTGACCAAATTGGCGTTATGCTTCCTTATACAGGGATCCTCGCCCTGCTGTCTGAGGCCTTCCCGCACCCGCTGATCGCCACCAGTGGCAATATTCACGGTGCCCCGATTTGTTTTGACCTGTCCGATGCGCGAACGAAACTGGCAGGGGTTGCCGATTATTTTTTTGAACATAGCCTGAAAATCGTGCGTCCCCAGGATGATTCCGTGATTCGGTTTTCCGCCGGGGCCAAAAGCCCGATCATCCTGAGACGCTCCAGGGGGATGGCCCCGAATTATACCCGGATGCTCCACAAGGGAGCCGGTTCCGGACTGCTGGCACTGGGTGCACAGCTAAAGAGCAGCATTGGATTTATCCCGAACGACTTCCTCTACGTAAGTGAATATTTGGGCAACCTGGACAATTTTGAAGTCTATACGCGATTTACGCGTACCGTTTCCAATTTTCTGGAGCTGTTTGATCAGGCTCCCAAAGCCCTGCTGATCGACAGCCATCCCGGATACCTCAGCTCCCAGTATGGGAAGGAGCTCGCGCAGCAGTGGGAGATCCCTCTTTATTCTATTCCGCATCATGAGGCGCACTTTGCGGCAATTTTGGGTGAGCATCAATTGTTCGGGCAGAACGCACCTGTGCTCGGGGTAGTCTGGGATGGAACCGGGTATGGGGAAGACAGGCAAATCTGGGGTGGAGAATTCTTCAGCTATACTGAGGGAAAGATCCGCAGGAAAGGGCATGTGGAATACTACAACTGGCTGGCCGGAGACAAGATGGCCAGAGAACCTCGTCTGGCCCTCAATTCGCTTTTGGAAGAGGCCGACAAGGGGGTCCGGAAGAAATTCACCGAGGAAGAATGGCAGTTGTACAGACAATTAAAAGCGAATAATTCCCTGAAAACCTCTTCCATGGGGCGCCTCTTTGATGCGGTATCCTCCCTGTTGGGCCTCTGTGACCGAAACACCTTTGAAGGAGAAGCGGCCATGTTGCTCGAAACCGCTGCCAGTGGTTTTGAAATGGAGAAGGCGGTTTCCCTGGTATGCCTCGACTCCGAGGGCAATATTCCAGCCAGGTCCCTGGTTCGGGAAGTCCATCAGGCGTTGAAAAAAGGAAAACCTGTTGCACAGGCAGGAGGTGATTTTATTTTCACCCTGGTTAGCCTTATCTTCGAGAAAGCGGCACTGGAGTCCATAGACCGGATTGCCTTCAGTGGAGGTGTCTTTCAGAATGCCCTGCTGGTTGAAATGCTGCACCGTTGCAAGCCGGAAAACGTCAAACTCTATTTCCATCGGGAATTCAGCCCCAATGATGAAAACATAGCTTTTGGCCAGTTGATGCACCACTTGAACCTCATCAAATGAAATACCTGACCGAATACCGCAACCTGGAGGCTACCCAGCAAGTGATCCGCCAAATCGAAAAGGTGATCTCCAGGCCCTGGAAAATCATGGAGATCTGCGGGGGGCAAACCCACAGCCTGGTGCGGAATGGATTGCTGGAGCTCCTGCCTGAAGAGGTTCAGATGATCCACGGGCCCGGATGTCCGGTTTGTGTTACACCCATGCAGTTGATCGACCTGGCCGTAGAACTGATGCAAAAAGGGGTGATCCTCTGCTCCTTTGGAGATATGGTTCGCGTGCCCGGAAGCTCGATAAGTTTGCAGGAAGCAAAATCCCGTGGGGGGGACCTACGGATCCTGTATTCCCCCCTGGAGGCAGTACGTATCGCCAGGGAAAATCCGGACCGTGAGGTGGTCTTCTTTGCCGTGGGTTTTGAAACCACCGCCCCCGCGAATGCCCTGTCTGTCCTTCAGGCTCAAAAGGAAGGACTGCAAAACTATTCCATCCTGGTTTCCCATGTGCTGGTGCCCCCGGCCATGGAAGGGATTCTGGACGATCCCTATTGCGCCCTGGACGCTTTTTTGGGTGCCGGACATGTCTGTGCCATCATGGGGTATACCCAATATCATCCTATTGCTGCCAGGTACAAGATTCCCATAGTCGTGACCGGATTTGAACCCCTGGATCTTGTGCAGGGGATTTACCGTGCGGTCCTGCAGTTGGAAAAGGGAGAATACCGGGTAGAAAACCAGTACGCCCGGGCAGTTACCGAAGACGGAAATTTGGCAGCCCAGAAAGTGATCCATCAGGTTTTTGAAGTGGCCGACCGGCAATGGAGGGGTATTGGGACCATTCCGGACAGCGGATATGTGCTGCGGGAAGATTACAGCGCTTATGACGCCTCTAAGAAGTTCAGTCTGGAGGAGGAACTTGGAACGGAATCCGGGGAATGTATTGCAGGGGCTATTCTGAAAGGCCAGAAAAAACCACATGAGTGCCCGCATTTTGGTGCAAAATGTACCCCGAGAAATCCCCTGGGTGCTCCTATGGTATCCTCCGAGGGGGCATGTGCAGCCTATTATCATTTTGCCAACGCATAATCTATCACCTATGAAATTCGAGCCGGAACTTCCTGCCTCCATCCAACTCGCTCACGGAAGCGGTGGACAGATGACGCGGGAATTGTTGGACCAGATCATCTTCAGCACCTTTAAGAATCCCTACCTGGAGCAAAAGCATGATGGAGCCATCGTCCCCATTCAGGGGCAAGTGGTGATCTCCACAGACAGTTTTGTGGTCTCCCCTATATTTTTTCGGGGAGGAAATATCGGGGAACTTGCAGTAAATGGAACTGTAAATGATGTAGCTATGTGCGGTGGCATCCCTCAATATATCAGTTTAGGTTTTATCATAGAAGAAGGGCTGCCCACCAGGGATTTTATTAAAATTGTGGCTTCCATCAAACAGGCCGCGGAAACAGCCGGGGTTCAGGTGGTCACCGGGGATACCAAAGTGGTGGAAAGCGGAAAAGGGGATAAGATCTTTATCAACACCACGGGTATTGGCAATCCCCATCCCAAATCCCGTATTTCCATGGATCGCATTCAGGCCGGGGATCAGATCCTGCTCAGCGGGCCTATTGCCGCCCATGGCATGGCCATCCTGTCAGAGCGGGAAGGATTGGAATTCGAATCCGAGATCACCAGTGACACCACCTGCCTGAACCACCTGGTAAATGACCTCCTCGATGAATTCGGGGATTCCGTTCATCTGTTGAGAGATCCGACCCGGGGCGGTGTATCCGGGGTATGCTCGGAAATTGCGCAGGACAGCCAACTGGGGATCGCTTTGAAAGAAACAGCCCTCCCCCTAGACAAACAGGTGGCAGCCGCCTGTGAAATCCTTGGCCTGGATCCGCTTTATGTGGCCAATGAAGGGGTATTCTGCGCCGTAGTATCCGGAACAGCGGCCACTGAGATCCTGGAATTTGTCAGGAAACACCCGAAAGGGGTACGTGCCTCCCTGATTGGCAAACTTACTGAGGAACATCCCGGGAAAGTGGTGATGGAGAGCCCGGTGGGCGGGAAGCGAATCGTTACTCCATTAATTGGGGAACAGCTCCCGAGGATCTGTTAAGTACTCAGCATCCAGTAAATACCGATCACGATAGCAAACATGCCACCGGCCACCCGAATGCCCCGGAAGAAAATGGGATTGTGCCAGTTCTTTGCCAAATCGGAGACCTGACCGAGCACGAGGGTAAACAGGGTCATCGCCAGTACCGTTCCGGCTCCAAATCCAAAGATGTATGAAGTTGCCTCCCCCTGGGAGTCGAAGCCAAGCACGGGTAGGAACAACAGGAAATGTGCTATGCCCGCCAGCCCATGAAGAAAGCCAATGGAAAAGGCAGCAGTACTATGGCGCTTGGGTTTGGAAGTGTGATGATGTCCGTGGGACCCGGTCCCGTCGTGGGCGTGCGGATGCTTATGCATATAGGGTTGCTCTCCGTCGTGAATATGCGTATGGGTATGGATGGCGCTTTTCCTGAAAACGCTGTAAAGTGCCCAAACCCCAACGCCTACCAGTACCAGGCCAACCAATTGCTCACTGTAGGCGGAAATCGTCTCTACCGGCACCATTTCCCTGAATAGCATGAACATCAGACCAATCAGCAACATCCCGGTCAAATGGGCCAATCCCCAGACCAGACCAATCTTCCAGGCCTTCCGCTTTCGCTCAATGGCAAAAGGGGTCACCGCTGCCAGGTGATCGGGTCCGGAAATTACATGTAGCATAGCGGCCAGCAAGCCCGAAGTAAAAGCAAACAACATGGTTGATTCATTTCTGCGCTTATTCTAAGGTAGTGCTTTCATCCAGATTTTCCATACCAGAAGTAATGGGATCCAAAGAAATCAGGAGTTCCCATTTTCAAACTGGAAGATTTCCTCTATGGGATGTCCGAAAAGGCGGGCGATTCGAAAAGCCGTAGGCAGGCTCGGGTCGAATTTCTCCTTTTCAATGGCGTTGATCGTCTGGCGCGATACCCCTACCGCTTCTGCAAGGTTTTCCTGGGTCCAGTTCCTTTCCGCCCGAAGTATCCGTATTCGGTTTTTCATAGGTTCCGATTTGGATCAGCGATATCGCCTGCTATTTAGGAAGGTCGTAGTCAGGTAGCACAACCCCATGAAGATCACCAAAAAACTGATCTCCGCATCCCAGGGGATCACGTTGGTAATATCAAGCAGTGAATAGGCCAGCCCGACCACCAGGGTGAGTCCAAGGGTAAGCCCCATGGATTCCAGCTGAATCTTTTTCTCCAACTCATCCAGGTTTTCTATTAGCCTTCGATTGGCCAGTATCATTAAGATCCCGATAAAAAGATTAAGTCCAATGGCTGCAAGGTTGAGCATCTGATTTCCTTCCCAAAGGAACTCCCCTCCGAACGAGGCCAAAGCTACCGAGAGTGTCCAGGCAAAGGTCCAGAACCCAAGCCGCCTTAGACTATTGCTGCGTTGTATTTTTTTGCTCATAGGTATCGTTTTCATTGTAAATATATTTTGTCTTTTTGTAAAGCTTACTTGACAAAGATAAGTAAAATTTTTTAAATGTCAAGTCTTATTTACATTTCTAAGAATTGCGTAGGGACCTGGTGTGGGAAGGTTGAAAAGGATATATCGCAAGCGGTTCCTCTCGTTTGGGCTTGCCCTGAATGACATGAGTGTTTATCCGGGCAGGATCTCATCCGGAGCAGGCCCACCGTATTTCTTGTGGTAAAGGTCTGCCAGCCTGCGCATCAGGTAATCGATCAGCTGATCTTCTTGTACACCCCGCTCGTATTTTTCATAGGAAACCTCAAGCTCCTCCTGCATGAAGAAATCCAAATCATCTGATCCGAAATCATTAAAGGCATTCCAGGACCGCAGTCCATCGAGCATCTCCCTGTGAGCCAAAAACCGCTTTTCCGCCACTTCGAATTCCTGTTGTAAAATGCGATTCTTCTGAGCTTGGGGCAGCCTGGTTCTGCGGTAGAGGTCCTGGTAGGATTTGCTGATCCGCTGGTCCGCATCCATGGCCTCTGAGATGAGGCGGAAGTACGCCCGGCTGACCATGGCCGGATAGCGTTTTAAGAATTCTGCATCTGCATTTGGAGACTCCAGGGGACTATAATCCGGGATGGCATAATGGATTTCACCCGGTGTAGTTGTCCCGCTTACCGGCTGGAAGGATCCTTTCCAGCTCCCGGAATCCACTACCTCTTCCCAGGCGGCGTCATAGGGCTCCGATCCCTTGTCAAAAACCTTGCAGGAATGCAACATCGACCCCATATACAGGGCGAAAACCACTAAAGCAAACCTGTACATCTTCATATTCAACAGGTGTTCTCCCCGAAATAACAGCATTCCGAAGTGGTATCAAAACTCCTCGGGATCAGCAGCTTAAATCCTCGACAAAACACTGGCCAGCGGTATATAGCCTGTACCCTGACGGAACCGGCCAGGGCCTATTCCTCACTCATTGAGGTAAAGCGCTCCGATACCCACATCAAATAATTGTTGATTCAGGGTGGAAATATCCTTTTGGAGCAGCTCCCGGGCCTGGATTTGATAGGCATCCCATCTAGAATTCAGGGCAACGATCCGCTGGCGGGTCCCTTCATTGATCCTCGGAATGCCGCTATCTCCGTGGTTGACGGCGGTCAGGTATTCAGCCGTAAAGCCGTTGACAAAATTCTCAACGTCATCATAGGCCTTGGAAAGCCGTTGTGCCATTTCCGCATCCCAGGCTTTGAGCTTTTGATAGATCTCTTCCGCCTTTTGGGTAACCTCCTTGTGCTCTGTTTTTTTAAGGTAACCGATCAGGTCTTTAAGCCTTCCCTGCAACTCATAAAACTGGTTGGTTCTTCGGGTCATTTGCCGGTAGGTTTCCTCGGCCTGGCTCATGAAGCCGTGGTACTCCCGGAACTCCTCCCCTGTAGTGGGGATCAGCGGGTTCGGAAGGATACGCCCCTGCACTTCCTCCATAACGCCATCGTACTTCAGCCGAAGCGTATAGGTGCCGGGAATGGCGCGGTGACCCCTGAAGCTGCCCTCGATGTATACTTCCGGTACTCCGGGTAGGCTTTCATGTCGCAGGTCCCAGACAAACCGATTCAATCCCGTTTTTTTAGGCAATACCGGCTTTCGGGAAGGGGCCCCCTCATAGGAACGGTAATTGGCATCGGGCACAGAGGAATATGACCTTATCACCGTTCCCCTTTCATCCACCACTTCCAGCTGCACTTCCACCGAGTCCGGTAATTTTGGAAGCTCGTAATACAAGACCATGCCGCTGGCCGGATTTACCCCCTTGAATGGATGCGTGCCCGTCGGGTTTGAGCCATCCATGCTGCTATACCAGTTCGGGAAGGTGGTTTCCTCCGGGGTGAACAAGTGCATTTTTCCGGATGCCCCCTCGTACTGCCTGAGTAGGAACAGGTCGTCAAAAATCCAAAATGAGCGGCCCTGGGTTGCCACGATCAGATCTCCATGCTTTAATTGGAGGTCGGTTACGGGCACCACGGGCAGGTTGGTTTGCAGCCTTTCCCAGGTTTTCCCTCCATTAAATGAAACATAAAGGCCGGTCTCGGTGCCCGAGACCAGCAAATCCTTCCGGACCGGATCTTCGCGAACCACCCTGGTATAAGCCCCCTGGGGAATCCCGGAGCTTATGCCCTCCCAGGATTTCCCATAATCAGTGCTCTTGTACAGGGCCGGGGTGAAATCGTTGAACTTATAGCGGGTTGTAGCAATATAAACGGTTGCCGGATCATGAGGGGAGACTTCGATGGCATTGATCAGCGTTTCCGTGAGGCCCTTAGGGGTGATGTTCTCCCAGGTCGCTCCGTTATCCCGGGTGAGATGCACCAGACCATCGTCGCTCCCGGTGTAGATCACTCCGGCTTCATGAGGGGATTCTGACACATAGCTGATGGTACCGTAGTTCTCAGCCCCTACCGCCTCATTGGTATAAGGTCCGCCCCCATTGCCCTGTTTGTCATCCTGGTCCCGTGTCAGGTCCGGAGAAACGACCTCCCAGCTTCGGCCTTCATCCCGCGTCCTGAGCAGGTACTGGGCTGCGTGATAATACGTATTGGGTTCGTGCATGGATTTGATGATCGGGGCATTCCAGTTGAAGAGGTATTTCATTTCCCGCGCCGGCAGGCCCAGATACAGGTTGGGTTCAATCATAACCTTAGTGCCCGTTTTGGCCGCCACATCGAGTATCTCGACCGTGCCCAGGTAGCTTCCTCCCATGACTTTGACCGGGTTGTCCGGGTCGAATCCCAGAAAGGCACTCTCACCTCCTGCCGAGGGCTCCCAGTGTTCCCGGCCAATGCCGGAAGTGCCCAGGCCGATGCTGGAAATCTTCACCGAGGTATTGTCCTGCTGCCCCCCGTAAAGGTTGTAGGGGAACTGGTTGTCCACGGCTACCCGGTAGAACTGGGCCGTGGGCATATTGTCCTGTCGGGACCAGGATTTGCCCCCATCATAAGTGATTTCTGCCCCCCCATCGTCCGAGATGACCATATTCATGGAGTTGGAGGGGTTAATCCAAAGGTCGTGGTAGTCGCCGTGGTTCGTCCGGATCTCCTCCCAGGTCTTTCCCCCGTCGATCGAACGGTACGTATCGGCACTCATCACATAGACCGTGTGCTCATTGTTCGGATCCGGGGTAACTTCGATATAATACCAGGCCCGCTGTACCAGTCGGTGATCTCCGCTAACCCTTTTCCAGTTTCCTCCGGCGTTCTCGGATACAAAAAGCCCGCCCAGTTCCTTTTTGGAATCGCTTTCAATCAGGGCGTATACCTTTTGCGAATTGGCCCGTGAAACCGCTATGGCCATCTTGCCCTTCGCTTCGGGAAGGCCCTCGTGGATCTGAAACCAGGTCTCCCCCCCATCGGTGGATTTGTACATTCCGCTTCCCGCACCGCCGCTGATGACCTTCCAGGGTTTGCGAATATGCTCCCACATGGCCGCATAGAGCACCTGGGGGTTATGGAAATCGATAGACAGGTCACTGCAACCTGTAAGCTCATTGACATAGAGTACCTTCTTCCAGGTCACCCCTCCATCGGTGGACTTGTATATGCCCCGCTCTTCCGTCGGTCCGTGGAGCGCCCCCTGGGCCGCTACCCAAACAATATCCGGATTGTCCGGATGCACCACAATACGGGCAATATGACGGGTACCCTCCAGCCCCATGGGTTGCCAGGTATTTCCCCCATCCGTAGACTTGTAGACACCATCCCCATAAGAGGTCATCACGCCCCTTGGCGCATGTTCTCCCATACCGACATAAACCGTATTGGGGTGACTTTCAGAGACCGTAACAGCCCCGACCGAACCGGTTTTGAAGTATCCGTCCGAAATATTCTTCCACTGTTGGCCCCCGTCGGTGGTTTTCCAAAGTCCGCCACCCGTGGTTCCCATATAATAGGTCATGGGATCTCCTACCACGCCGGTGGAACCGGTGGACCTGCCTCCCCGGAAAGGTCCGATATTCCTGAATTTGGCGGGTTGCAGATAGGTATTTAGGTCCTGGGCTGTGCCGGAAAAAACCATGGCAAACAACAGCCCGAGCAGGAATGAATACTTCATTTGGTCAGCGTTTAAGTTAGACCTCTAAAAATAGTAGATTCCCGCAAGACCGGAAACTCCGGATGAATAATTTTTAAGGCGGCAATTTTGTACCTTTTGACAAATTCTTATGTATAGGCCTCCTGAAATTTTGTAAAACCATAGAACATGAAGAAATACTGTATAGCCATCCTTTCGCTGATATTATGTATGCTCCCTCCCACAGCCTCAGCTCAATCCGAAGGCCGGCAGCTGGACAGGATGATCCAACAGGGAATGGAAGACTGGCATATACCCGGACTGGCCGCAGTTGTGGTCAAGGAGGGAGAAGTGGTCTTCAGCGAAGTTTACGGGGTAAAAGAGGTCCATACCGGATCTGAGGTCAACCGTGAGACACTCTTCAATATGGGTTCCACCACCAAGGCGGTGGTGTGCATGGCCCTGGGGATCCTCGTAGACCAGGGGAAGATAAAATGGGAGGACAAGGTCAGGGAACACCTCCCGGAATTCAGGCTCTCAGATGCTTATCTAACTGAAGAAGCCCGGGTTAAAGACCTGCTGACCCACAATCTCGGTATAGGCGGTGCAGATCTTTTATGGGTACTGGACAGCACGAGTACTAAGGAAACCATTGATCGGTTTGCGATGGCAAAAAAGGCCTATCCCGCCCGGGGCGGATATCAGTACAACAACCTCATGTACGCCATTGCCGGGGAGGTCATTCGGGCTGTTTCCGGGAAACCCTGGACCGTATTTGTAAAAGAGCACCTCTTTACCCCCCTTGAGATGACCCGGACCGTGGCAAAGGCCTCGGATATCTTTGCTGCCGGAAATTACGTAACCCCTTATTTCTACGAGGAGGATCAGGGTTTTATTGAGGTGCCCCATAACCTGTCGGACCAGATCGGGGCAGCCGGAATGATCTGGACCTGCGCAGCAGACATGGAAAATTACCTTCAAATGCTGGTTGGAGGGGGCGTTTATAAGGAGAACAGGATCCTGAAGGAGGAAACCTTCAACTACCTTTTTCAACCCCATGCCCTGCTTACAAAGGCGGACTTCTATCCGACCACCCGCCTTACGCAGCCCCATTGGATGAGCTACGGGCTTGGCTGGTTCCAGCACGACTACCGCGGCCGAAAGCTGGATTTCCACACCGGCAGTATCGGTGGGCTGATCGCTATTGCAGGGGTTATGCACGATGCCAATACAGCCGTCTACGTCCTGGCCAACCGGGACCATGCAGAGCTTCGGCATGCCATCCTCTATCAGGCGCTTGATCTTTGGGCTTTTGGAGACCACCCCAGGGATTGGAATGCGGAGATCCTATCCCTTTATAAAGGATTGGAACAAAGGCAGGATGAACGCAATCAGAAATTGCTTGAAAATCGGAAGATGGACGCCCCAACATCCCTGCCATTGGAGGCTTATACCGGCACCTATGAGCATCCCATGCTGGGAAGGGTGGGCATTGGCTTATCCAGCGAAGGGATTCTGGCAAGGTTTAATGATTTTGTCACCTTCAACGCAGTGCACTGGCAATATGACACCTTCCGTACCACGCCCGACAACCCCTATCTATGGGAGACCAACCTGGTCTTTACCCTGGGCGGCGATGGCGAAGTGAACAGGATGCAAGCCTTTGGAGAGGAATTTTCTAAAACGGAGTAACTGTCCGATCAAGGCAGAGACCGCCAAATAGCAAATCCCGAGATGACCTCAACAGGTATTGAATCTAATTAGCGGGAGTGGCAATGGTAATGTTCCGGTACTCCACCGGTCCGTGATCCCCCTGCAGGAGTATGGGGCCGGGGAGTTCTTCCCGGCTGTCCAGGGCCCCACCGGTAATCCCGGGAATAATCTGGTTGTGAATGATCGTTTTTCCGTTGGCTTCAATCGTCACGCGCCTGCCTACCAGGGTAATATCATAGGACTGCCACTCTCCAGGTTTCCTGGCCACATTCTCACTGGGTGTAAGAAAGCCATACACCCCGCCCAGATAAATGGAGGAAGGCTTCTTCCCATAACTATCTATTACCTGGACCTCATACCGCCCCCTTAGGTAGACCCCGGAATTGGAGTCCTCTGGATAGCGAAACTCGATATGGAGCTTAAAGTCCATGAATTCCTCCCTGGTCATCAGATTGACCCCGGAACCAGGATTGGTGAGGATTCCTTCCCTGACAAACCATTGGTTATCCTTTCCCTTTTGCTGCGGGATCCAACCATCCAGGCTGTTCTGCGTGAGCAGGGGCCTAGGGTCAGACCATTTCTCCGGTGCCTCGTACAGGAGGTTGGGTGCCCGTTTCCCCCTGAAAGCATGGGATTGCCCCATATGATCCAGGATATTGCCTTCCATTTCCTCACCCTTGACCACACCGGTCAGGTGCATGTACTGGTATCCATCCCACTGGGGAGGAATGCTGAAGCTGATCATCCCATCCCTGTCGTGGACTTCTGCTATGGGGCGTGCACTACCCCCCACACTTACAAAATAGCCCACCAGGGCTTTGTTTCCGGATAGCTTTACCTCCAACCAGGAGGCCCGCCAGGTATCGCCGTATTGGACTTCAAGATCCCAACGGCCAATTGCCCTGGAATCACCAGGGTTCTGCGGAAAAACCATAAAACAATGCAAGGAAAGCACAAAGAAAAGGGCAGCTGAAGGGAAGGTAAGAAGCAACTTCATCTAATTTGACAGATTTTGATTTGGCTCTTAAATGTAGCTAATTTACAATTGGCTCACATATAGGGCGAATCTAGAGTTTTGTAACTTGAGACCGATTTTTTATTGCATGAACCATCACGACCAATTTGTCCGGGCGAAAAATACGCGGGATTTCATACAGATTGCCCGTCTTGCAGATACGATCTGGAGGGAGCATTACATTCCAATCATCGGGGCGGGACAGGTGAATTATATGCTCGAGAAGTTCCAGTCTGCCGACGCCATGGCGAATCAGGCTGCTAAAGGGATGGAATATTATACCGTTAGGTTTGAAGATGCTCCTGTCGGATATTTTGCCTTTGAAAAAAGGGGCCGAGAACTTTTTCTCAGCAAGATCTACCTCTTAAAGGAATACAGAGGCAAGGGTCTGGGAAAGGCTTCCATGGAATTTATAACCACCAGGGCGAAAGGGCTGGATTGTGCAGAGATCTCCCTGACTGTAAACAAATATAACGATCGGTCTATAAAAGCTTATGAAGGCATGGGGTTCCGTAAGACTGAAGAAGCTGTTGTGGATATCGGAGGGGGCTATGTCATGGATGACTACCGGATGGCCAAACCTTTGCGCAGCAACTAAAACCTATCGGTATAGTTTAAAGTTCTGCAGTTTAATATCATCCACCCCAACGTCATCGAAGGGATATTCCATCTGGTCCTGAATATTGTAAAGCGAGATCAGGATAAACTCGGTTACCACTACAATAAAATAAACCACTTCGGCATTTTGCACTGCCCCGATATTATAGATAATGGTAGGGGCATACAGCATGGGAAATATATATATGAAGATCAGGCAATAGGCCTTAAGAGCCTGAGGCGTGCGATGGGTGTTTATGGCATGTACATTCTCAAATCCCTCCTGAAGATCATTTAAATACCTCAGAATGCGGTCCCGGTTTCTCCGGGGGATGAATTCTTCGTATTTCATAATGCTTTGATGCAACTCGCGAAATGCCTTATCGACGTCGGTCACATCATGAGAATTGGTGCGAAGGTGTTCCATCGTCTTATCGCTTATCTGCTCGAGGAGGCCATCCAGTTCTTCCATTTGTGCCTCGGGCATTTCATCCGTCATCTGAATGTAAAAATGTATAGTCTTGAGGGCAGACCTGAACTGGCTGAGATGTTGCAGGGCTTTTTCACGTCTTCTGAAAGCTCCCCGAATATTGAATACCAGCGGAAAGATGATGGCGATACTCATCAGGGTAAGATCCATATTATACCCCAGATTAAAGTGAATGGAGGCATAGGTAACCACTACAGAGATGGCCAGGGTGAAGACGGTTTTCCAGTTTAATATGGAAGTATACAGATTAATAGACTTATTTTTAGTAAATTATGTCAGAAACCTAACTCTAATATAGTGAAAAATAAAATCTGGGCTATCGTTACACTCCTGTTTTTATCATTTTCAGTTTCGGTGTTCGCCCAACCGGAAGCCCAGGCAGCTGAAAATGTAGGAACCACCACCCCGCTTTTTCAAAGCGAGGAACCTCTACCGATCCGCATGCGGTATTCCAACAAGAATATCAAGAAGGAGACCAATGACAGTACGTATCTCGATCAAACGATCTCCTACCAGACACCAGACGGGCAGTGGGCCGACCTGGACCTTCAAATGAGGGCCCGGGGGAACTGGCGGCAGGAAAATTGTTTCCTCACTCCGGTAAAGTTCAAGATTCCTAAAGCCCAGCGGGAAAATACGCTTTTCGACGGGAACAAGGAATTAAAAATGGTGCTGCCCTGTCGGAATACCGACCTGGGGCAGGATTATGTCCTGAAGGAAATCATGGCCTATAAGCTTTATGAAGTAGTTTCGCCATACCACTTCAAAACCCGCAGAGTAGCCATTGATTTCACAGATGTAAGGGGCAAAAAGGAAAAGCAATACAATCTGGAAGGCTTCATAATCGAAGACATTTCACGAGTGGCAAAGCGCTGCAACGCCAAACGGATGAAAAGGAATGTTCACCCACAGCAACAGGATGACATATGCTGCACCCAGAATGATTTTTTCCAGTACCTGATTGGCAACACGGATTATTCCGTGGCCTACCAACACAACGAAAAGCTGATTTTCCTGGAAGAAACCAATGCCACCGTCCCGGTCCCATATGATTTTGATATGTGTGGGCTGGTGGATGCCAGCTATGCCGTGGTTTCACAAGTGGGGGATGAAGTACTGCCCAATACGGATGTGACCCAGAGAGTATGGCGCGGATTCAAAAGACCGCCAGGGGTATACGAACAGGTTCGCCAGATGTATCTTTCAAAGGAGTCCGAATTCATGGCCACCGTGGATGGTATGAAGGGCAGCTTCAGAAACGAAAAAGAATTCGAGAAAGCCCGCAAATATGTGCAGGATTTCTTCGAAGTCCTGAAGGACACCGGCAAATTCAACCGGCAAATCGTGTCTGCAGCCAGAACCAAGTAACAGGTCTGTCTGTCTATTGAGGATTATTTGTCCAGTAACTCCGAAAGCGGCTCTCCTGAAGCGCCGCTTGGCATTTGCAGGTTCAGCATCATTGAGAGGGTTGGAGCAATATCCGAGGGGTGAACCTTTCTGGAGGTTTCCCCTTTTCGGATACCCTTTCCAAACCATAACATTGGCACATGGGTGTCATAGGCGTAGCCGGATCCGTGGCCGGTGCCCTGAACTTCAGAAACAGGGGTTCGAAAATCCGAGGTAGCAGTAAAGCCGGGTTCATAAACCAGCATTACATCACCTGAACGTGCAGGGTGGAACCCGTTATGAACAAGTGCAGGTATTCCCTCGTCAAAGTTGTTATCCTGCAGGTTCTGGGCCGTCAGGGCAAAACGCACTCCGGGTTGTTGCTGCATAAAGTCCGCCACCGCTTGTTGGACATCGGGCAGCGATAGTTTCTTTTCGGCGATCAGCTTTCTGTCCAGATAGATTTGCTCATAACCAAACTCTGCAATCCATTCAAAGGCCCCGTAACGCTGGTTTAGGTAAAAGGAGAGGTCCTGCTTGAACTTTGGGATAACCGCGAGCCCTGCCTGCATTTTGTTGGCATGCAGATAGGAAACAACAGGCATTGCCCCATGATCGGAGGTTAGAAAAACCATATAGTTGTTTTTGCCCACCTCCTGATCCAGGGTATTGAGCAGGTTTTCGATATCCCGGTCCAGGCGCAGGTAGATATCCTGGACTTCAACAGACTGCGGTCCGAAGGTGTGCCCCACCACATCCGGTGTTGAAAAACTAACACAGAGCATGTCGGTGTAAATATCTTTCCCAAGACCTTCATTTTTAAGTGCCTCCAGGGCAAAATCCTTGACGATGGTATTCCCAAATGGCGTTCCCCAGAGCACCTGGTAAAAGGTCGTTTCCCCATTATAGAGCTTGCGCATCGCTTCAAGATCATAAGGGAATGTTGGCGAATCTTTGCCTCGCAGCAGGCGTTCATGCGGATTGTCGTCCGGGGCGCTTTCATCGTACTCGGAAATCGGCAGGAGGGTGTTCCAGGTCTGGCTGAGGTAGGAATCGGTAAGCTCCCGCTTATTGAAATCCTGCACCCAGGAAGGCAGTTTTTCCATATAATAGGAACTGCTCACAAAATAACCCGGGCTGCTCTCCCAGTCGTGCCAGTAAGCTCCATTTGCAGTGCGGCCACCGGGAAGGATCGCTCCCCTGTCTTTCAAGGAAACGCTGATCACTTTGGATCTGAAATTGGAGCCTGCCCTGAGCTGGTCTGTGATGGTACTGCTCAAAAGGTTTTGGGGAGAACGGCCATAGGGATTCTCTACCACCGAACCGACTATTTTCACCTTGGAATCGCCTACATTGCTGACTCCTTTTTTCGAAGCCCTGTCATACCAGCTGTTCCCAACGATTCCGTGAACCTCGGGGGTAGTCCCTGTATAGATAGAGGCATGCCCGGCTGCGGTTACCGTTGGCACATAGTCAAAGTGGGTGTTCTTATAATTGAATCCCTCCCGGACAAGTCGTTTAAAACCACCATCCCCATAATGGTCCTGGTATTTGTAGAGGTAGTCAAACCGCATCTGATCGACGACGATCCCCACCACAAGGCGAGGAGGGTTTGCGTTTGTCTGCTGTGAAAACCCAGGCAGCGAAATAAAGGAAAGGGCAAGTAGGCTGAATATAGCTCTCATATAGATGTGGTTTGTGGGTACCATTATTATTAATCAAAAATCGGGCCTTTAAAATACAACTAATTTAATGGCCTGGAAGGATCGTTATAGCAAATTTAGCATTTGCGCATCTGCTCACAGGGGATAAGCTCAGCAATCCTATCCCCGCCGGACCCGAAAAATCAAAGGTGGTCCAATTAAGATTTCGCATATCTATTTGCTGCAGGCCGTACTTTCAGATGTGCGATAAGACTGGCTTTCCTTACTCATTTTTTACAGTAGGGTATTCCACGCCCAGTTGTTCGAGATAGGTATCATACCGGGTCTCGTCAAAATAAAACTTTTCCAGCTCTGGACGGAATTCCTCCATGATGGCGGTATTGAGCTCAACAGGGGGTGGATCCTGGTCGGTAATCATAGGGCGGTATTCTGTTTGCTTTTTTTGCTCGTTTTCAAAATAATCCCTGGCAGCTGTCATCAACTCGGGCTGGGTCAGAAAATCCAGCACCGTCATAGCGACAGCCTTGGCCCCGGCTGTAGCTCCTTTATGGGCAATTGGGGTAGCCATAGCGATGGCATTGGACCAGTGGTGCCCCTGCAAACCAGGAATGTTGGAAGGAAACCTCATGGTGACGGTAGGCACGGTCCAGGAAACATCCCCGATATCATCTGATCCACCGCTAACCGGGCGCTCTGCCGGCTTGCCCAGGTCGGAAAGCTCCGTGGCCAGGCCTTCCGTTTTGTCTGAGCCCACTTCTTTTTGCACCGCCTTGGCCAGCGCCTGGTCTGCTTCTGACCATTCGGGAAGGCCTACCTGCTGAATGTTTTGATGCATGGTTTCAGCAATCACCTTGTTGAAGTGCCGGGGCCAGGCGGCCCCAAGTACGCGTGAAGAGACCTTGGTGTCCGTCATCAGGGCTGCTCCCTGAGCGATGTTGTTAGCGTCTTCGTACATATCCATGATCCCTTCATAGGTCACATCCCTCAGATAAAACCAAATGGAAGCTCGCGAGGGCACTACATTAGGCTGGTCTCCGGCGTCCGTAAAGATAGAATGGGAACGCTTGAGCGGATGCAGGTGTTCGCGCTTGTAATTCCAGCCCACGTTCATAAGCTCAGCCGCATCCAGGGCTGAGCGACCCCGCCAGGGGGCTCCGGCAGAATGGGCAGACTCCCCTTCAAAAGTGTATTCCAGGGAAATAAGCCCTGTGCCCCGGGCCTGCCCCCAGGAAACAGACAGGTTGCTGCTCACATGGGTGAAAATGCACATGTCCACCCCGCTAAAGAGTCCATCCCTCACGAACCACGCCTTGGAACCCAGTTGTTCCTCAGCTATGCCCGGCCATACGATAAGGGTCCCTCCTATATTGTGCTCCTTCATCAGTTCCTGAACGACCAGGGCCGCGGTAAGGTTGAGCGGGATCCCTGAATTATGGCCCTCTCCATGCCCTGGGGCCCCATCGACAATCGGTTTGTGATAGGCTACCCCCGGATATTGAGAGGCTTTGGGTATACAGTCCACATCGCTCCCCAGGGCAATCACCGGACCCTCCCCGTTGGACCAGCTGGCCCACCAGGCGGTTGGGATGCCCGACACCCCGCGCGTAACCTCAAAACCTGCTTCTTCCAGGATCCCGGTAAGATAATTGGAGGATTCCACCTCGTGAAAACCCAGTTCTGCAAAACTGAAGACTTTGTCTACCATCACCTGGGTCTGCTTGGAGCGTTCTTCGACCTTCGAGACCGCGGTCGCTTTCTGTTTCCGGATAAAGGATTTGGAGTACTTCTGGGCGCTGATGCCCACACTTATAAAAAGAAGAAGGCACACGGCCAAAAGCGATTTATTCCTGGGTTGGTTCATCGATATTGGTTTTAGGATTTCCGTTCAAAATACAAAGATTTTCCCACAGTGGAATTGAATATCACCAACTTTACCTGCTATTGTCACACTGATAAAGGTCATAATTGAACCGCCTCTAAATTCCTACCTTGTGAAAGGTTTTGCTGCTGAGACCATTAGATTTAGTACCTTTAAAACAGATGTTACGCCTGACCGCCATCCTCCTTTCCAGCCTGATGTTGCTGCAAAGCTTCCACCTCGGGATCGCTGACCTGGTCCAGCTGGATGAGCTTATGGAGCACGCCAGGTTCCACCAGCAGGAATACGGGGACTCTTTTTTGACCTTCCTGGCCAAACACTACGGGGACCAGAAGCAGGATCATGAGCGGGAACACCAGGAGGAACAGCCGGAACATGAGCAACTGCCCTTCCAACAACTCCCGCAGCATCTCATGGGAAACACCCATTATTTCCTGGCGCAACGCTTTACCTGGAAAACCCTTTCGGAAGATCAGGAATCACAGTTGCACCTTTTTTATTACCACCTCGGATCGCCTGGCATTTTCGCAGACGGCATCTTTCAGCCGCCCCGACATAGCTGACAACTCCCCTCTGTCCACACTGCCCGGAAAACGGTTCCGGGTGATTTCTACGTACCCTTAGCAGAAAGTATTATGTTGTCATCCCTTATTCGAATAAGCCTGCGCAACAAGTTTATCGTTATGTTGCTCACCTTCCTGATCGTGGTCGGGGGGGGCTATTCCCTCTTGCACATCCCCATTGGGGCTGTCCCGGACGTCACCAACAACCAGGTACAGGTAATCACTACTTCCCGGAATCTCTCCACCCAGGATATGGAGCGATTCATCACTTACCCCGTCGAACTCGAGATGGCCAATCTTCCGGGTGTTCAGGAAATCCGTTCGATCTCGAAGTTCGGATTGTCCGTTGTAACCGTCGTATTTGAAGACGATATGGGCACCTACCTGCCCCGGCAGCTGATTGCGGAAAAAATCCGGACCGCCTCCGAGAAGATCCCCGAGGGCTTTGGGACACCTCAGATGGGGCCCATCAGCACAGGGCTTGGAGAAATATACCAGTACGTCCTGGACGTAGAGCCCGCCTATAAAGACCGCTATACGGCCATGGACCTCAGGACCATACAGGACTGGATCGTCAAACGCCAGCTCTCCGGGATTCCCGGGGTGGTGGAAGTCAACACCTGGGGAGGCTACCTCAAACAATACGAAGTATCCATCAATACCGAAAAGCTGCGCGCGATGGAAATTACGGCCGGGCAACTCCTGGAGGCCCTGGAAAAGGGCAACAGCGTAGCCGGTGGAGGGTATATCGAAAAAGTAAACCAGGCGTACTTCATCCGGGGAGAGGGGCTGGTGGGCAGCCTGGAAGATATCGAGAATACGGTGGTGAAAACCGTGAATGGCCTGCCGATTTTTGTCCGGGACATAGGAGAGGTTGGCTATGGAAGTGCCACCCGCTTTGGAGCGATTACCGGGAACGGGGAAGGCGAAAAGGTACTCGGCCAGGTCATGATGCTCAAGGGGGCGGACTCCAAGAAGGTAATCAGCGCGGTCAAAGAGCGGGTAGGGATCATTTCAGCTTCTCTGCCGGAAGGGGTCTACATCAACGATTTTCTGGATCGAAGCGAATTGATCGGGAGGACCACCCTGACCATTACCGAGAACCTTGTGCTGGGGTGTCTGATCGTCATCTTTGTGGTGGTCTTGTTGCTGGGGAATTTCCGATCGGGAATGGTGGTGGCCTCTGTCATTCCCCTGAGCCTCTTATTTGCCCTTTCCATGATGTATCTTACCGGAGTAGATGCCAACCTGATGAGCCTTGGGGCCATCGATTTCGGGATCATCATAGACGGGGCAGTCATCATCGTGGAATTCATTGCTTTCCAGATCAACAAGAGGAGGACAGAGCTGGAAGGGTTGACCGCCGTACGAAGGCAGTCACTGAAAGACAAAATCACCCTGGACGGAGCCTCGAAACTTATGAGTTCCGCCGTATTCGGGCAACTGATCATCCTTATCGTATTTATTCCCATCCTATCCCTGAGCGGGGTTGAGGGAAAGATGTTCAGGCCCATGGCATTAACCTTCAGCTATGCCCTGATCGGCGCAATGATCCTTTGTTTTACCTATGTACCGGTAATGGCTTCCTGGTTCATAAAACCCGTGGCAAATCCTGAGAAAAATCTTTCGGTGCGTTTGCTCGCACGCCTCAACAGCGCCTACCGCCCTGTGATTACCTGGGCTTTGGGCCACCGGGGCCCGGTGCTTGGCCTCGCTGCAGGGTTAGTGGTGATTGCTTTTGCGCTTTTTGCCCGGATGGGAGGAGAATTTATCCCCACCCTGGATGAAGGGGATTTTGTCATACAACCCGTGCTGAAAACCGGCACCAGCCTCAGCGAGACCATAAAGACCACTACCCGGATCGAAAAGATCCTGCTGGAGGAATTCCCGGAAGTAGAACAAGTCGTTACAAGGATAGGCGCGGCAGAAGTCCCCACCGACCCCATGAGCATGGAGGAAAGCGATGTGATCATCACCCTCAAACCCAGGAGGGAGTGGGTATCGGCCCAGACCAAGGACGAGCTTGCCAATCGATTCAAGGAAGCCCTTGCCGTAATCCCAGGCATGGAAGTCGAATTCACCCAGCCAATCGAAATGCGATTCAACGAACTGATCACCGGGGTTCGGGCAGATATTGCCGTCAAGGTATTTGGGGAGGACCTCAGTGTCCTGGCCGCCAAGGGAGAAGAAATACATGCCCTTGCTCAGGAGGTTCCGGGTGCCGCAGACATTACCGTGGAAAAAGTGGAGGGATTGCCACAAATGCGAGTGGCCTACGACCGGTCCAGGATGGCGCGGTACGGATTGCATATCGCCCAGGTGAACGAGGTAGTTGCGATGGCTTTCGGCGGCAAGATCGTGGGCAACGTCTTTGAAGGTGAAAAACGATTTGATCTGGTCGTACGCCTGGAGAAAACCCGGCGGAGATCCCTGGAAGATCTTCAGAACCTTTATATAGACCTCCCTGCGGGCGGGAAAGTCCCACTGAGTGAAATTGCCCAGGTGAGCTATCAGGAGGGGGCGGCAAAAATTTCCAGGGACGACACCCGTCGCAGGATCGTTGTCGGTATCAATGTCCGGGACAGGGATTTGAAATCTGTGGTTGACGATCTGCGGGAGCGCATAGAGGAACGCTTAGACCTTCCACCGGGGTACTATGTGACCTATGGCGGACAGTTTGAAAATCTTCAGACCGCGAGATCCCGCTTATCTATTGCAGTCCCAGCTGCCCTCCTGCTGATCTTCATCCTCCTCTACTTTGCCTTTAATTCCCTAAAGGACACCCTTATCATTTTTTCAGCGATCCCATTGGCTGCCGTGGGAGGGGTGATGCTGCTATGGATCCGCGATATGCCCTTCAGCATCTCTGCCGGGGTAGGATTTATCGCCTTGTTCGGTATCGCAGTGCTCAATGGGATCGTGATGATCGAGCATATCAAAGAACTTAAAAATGAAAATTATACGGATATGAATTCCCTAATTGTACAGGGAGCACAGGACCGCCTGAGGGCCGTGCTGCTTACGGCCTCTGCGGCCGCTCTTGGCTTTTTCCCCATGGCCCTTTCCACCAGTGCCGGGGCCGAAGTTCAGCGACCCCTGGCAACCGTAGTCATCGGCGGGTTAATCACGGCCACTATCCTAACCCTGGTCGTATTGCCCGTGCTATATGCGATGTTCAACCAAAAGTTGAAACCGGGGACCGCTGGGACAAAAGTTTCCGGAAGCACAACCTTGCTCCTGTTACTTGTTCTGCCCGCTTTTGGCCTTCAAGCCCAGCAAGAACCTCAGGATCTCAAGGCCATTCTCGAATTGGCAGGCAGCAATAATGCAGGCCTTATGGCAGCGCAAAAGCAATGGGAAGCCGCCGAGGCCCGAAGGGGGATCGCCTATGACTTTGGTAAATCCGAAATTTTCTACAACCGGGATGAGGCAAACCGCTTCAACGACCTGGCCATCAATGTGATCGGGATTAAGCAGGAATTAGATTTCCCAACGGTCTACGGCGCACGCAGGCAGGTGCAGAATTATCTCGCCGCCAGTCAAAAAGACCTCTATGAAATCGAGAAAAAGAGGCTTTTCAGAAGGATCAGCAGCCTGTATAACAGCTATCTTATCGCCTCGGAAAAAACACGCATCTACACCCGCCTGGACAGTCTTTACAATGCATTTGCCAGAGCGGCAGAGCGGCGTTTTGAACTTGGAGCCACCAACTACCTGGAAAAGGTAACGGCCACTTCCAAATCCAGGCAACTCGATATTAAGCTGCAGGAGGCCCATACCGCACAGGAAGTCCTGAGAAAGAACATACTGGCCCTGGCACAGGCGGACAGCGCCATTGTCCTCGCCACACCGGCTCCCGAACGGATGCTTATCCAGGCGCCTATGATGGAGCTTCTTCCGGAGCTCAACCAGTATGAAAACCGGCTTCAGGCCCTGGAGAAGGAATACCGCCTTGAACAGCAGCGACTGCTCCCCGACCTCACCCTGGAATACTTTCAGGGGGAAAACGAGGAATCCGGGGGCAACCTGGTAGGCTATCAGATCGGGTTAAAGATCCCGATCCTCTTCAATGGGCAATCTTCCCGGATCAAGGCGGCCCGTCTCTCGGCGGATGCATTTACAGACCGGCAGCGGGAATATACCCTGCAGTTGAACACCAAAATGGAACAACTCGAAACCACCCGGAAACAACAGGAAGAAGCGCTTGCCTATTATGAAGAGGAAGGACTTTCCCTTTCGGAGGCCATCCTGAGAACCGCAGAAAGCAGTTTCCGAAACGGGGAGATTGACTTCTTCCAGTACATCCAAAGCCTTGAAAACGGATATGAAATCAGTCTGGAATACCTCGAACAACTGGAGCGATATAATGAAATCGTCCTGGAAATAAACTATTTAACCCTTTAAAGACACTCCCATGAATCCATTCCGAATACAAACGCTTCTCCTGAGCTTCCTTGGATTCCTGCTCTCCTGCAAACAGCAACAGGAGCCGGCGTCTGAACCCATGTCTTCATCCCGACAGGACGGATTGATACACCTGACAGCCCGCCAATTTGAAGAAAATCAGATGCGTCTGGGAAAGGTTGAAAAGCGAGCCTTTCCAGAAGTCATTAGGGTTAGCGGAACCATTGATGTGCCCCCGGAAAATCGGGTGGTTATAAGTGCGGTCTATGGAGGATATGTGAAAAAAACAACCCTCCTGGAAGGCGATCGCGTTCGCAAGGGACAGCAAGTGATTATCCTGGAAAACCCCGATTTCCTTTCCTTGCAACAGGAATACCTCGAAGTATCCGAGCAGTTGCCTTATCTCGAAGCAGATTTCGAACGGCAGAAAACACTTTACGGGGAAAAGATAAGCTCTGAAAAAGTCTACCTCAGAGCCCAGAGCGACTATAAAATGGCCCTTGCGCGGAAAAGCAGCCTGAAAGGTCAACTGGAAATGCTGGACATTCCCACCCGGGAGGTGGAGGGCGGAAAGCTGCAAACCGAGATTGCCCTGCGCGCACCTATAAGCGGGAACGTTAACCGTATCGGGGTCCGGACAGGGGCCTTCGTTTCTCCGGCAACCGAAATCATGGAGATCGTCAATACCGATCATATCCACCTGGAGTTCCTGGTATTTGAGAAGGACATTTCCAGCATACGCGAAGGGCAGGAGATCCGCTTCAGGGTACCTGAGGTCTCCGCCAAAATGATGGAGGGAAGCGTGTACCTTATCGGCAGCACCATAGATGAAAATCGGACCGTCAAGGTACATGGTCATGTGGAGGAAGGCGCAACGGATGGCCTGATGGTAGGAATGTTTGTGCAGGCCGAGATCCTGATCCTGCAGGAGGGAGTGAAACAGGAAACCTGGGCATTGCCGGAAACCGCCGTTATGCAGGGAGTGGACGGCGCCTTTGTGTACGTGGTAGTCGATGCGGATGACAGCAACTATTCCTTTAGGAAGGTTCCCGTAAATCCGGGCATCACTGCTTCTGGCTTTATTGCCATAACCGATCTGGGTTCCTTAGAGGCTACAGACCAGGTCCTTACAGACGCAGCCCTGCTCTTAAACGAGCCATATGATATGGAAGACTAAAGCCGTGCTTATAGGGTTGGGCATCTGAAAAACCAGGGATTGGGCTGGAATGTTGGCTATTTACTATCTTCGACCAAAAACCAGCCTTTGATGAAGTCTTTGTTCGGGAAACCCTGGTTCCAAATTGTACTGCTCGGGGTTCTCATTGGAATTTCCCTCCTCCTGGTCTATGGTCCTGCGGCGCCTTCCGAAGCGGACCGGAAGATCGTGATTGACGATTCTGATGTGGCACAACTGATCGCTTCCTGGCAGAGTACCTGGAACCGGCTCCCGACACGGGAAGAACTCAACGGCATCCTCCAAAATCACGTCCGGGAAGAAGTCTTGTATCAGGAGGCTCTCAAACAGGGCCTGGATCAGTCCAATGCCACGGTAAAAAGGGCCCTGATCACGCAGATGGACGTGCTGGCCGAAGGACAGGGGGAACAATCCGAAATCACCGAGGAAGACATTCTGGCGTACTATAACCTTCGCAAAGACCAGTTTATAAGTCCCTCAAGGATCAGTTTCAAACAGGTTTATTTCGGGCAGGATACCGGGCAGGATGCCCTGGAAGAACTGCGCGAGAGATGGAACCAGTCCAGCACAGGCTTCGAGCAGGCCCGGCTGGAAGGCGTAACCACCATGCTCCCGTCTGTAATGGAGGACCGCACTTCGGATCAGATCGACCGGGAATTTGGCGAAGGCTTCGCCCTGGAGCTTGAAGGGGTGGAAACCGGCAGGTGGGAAGGTCCGGTGGATTCTTCATTCGGATGGCACCTTATCTACATCGATTCCCTGCAACCTTCCTCTCCCCTTCCACTGTCTGCGGTTCGAGGGGCCATCTTCGAACAGCTGCAATACGAAGACAAGAATGCCGCCAAGGAACAATTCTACACGGAACTGATCCAGCAATACGACATCACCTATAAAGGGTTGGCAAAACAAATTGTGGATGAATAGGCTCAGGGGTTCCTTCCTTAAATACGGAATGCTGCTCTTCCTGCTGCTGTCCAGCTTCCCTGCCAGGGCAGATATTGTCTATCCCGCACGCCTGCAGTTAACGGAAACCGCCCCGGGCGTTTTTGAGGTCGTCTTCATCCTTCCCGTAATCCAGGGAAAGATCCTCAGGGCGCAACCCGTATTCCCAGGTTTTTGTAACCCTGAGAACGAACCCAGGATTGAAGTGGACGCCTTCCAGAAAAAAACCTTTTGGAGGATCCGATGCGAAAACACCGCCCTTGAGGGCCAAAAGATAGGCATAGAGGGGTTACTTGGCAGTCCCATAGACATCATCCTGGAAGTGAGCACGCTGCAGGGGCGCACCTACAAAGCCACCCTAAGCCCAAACGAGGCGTACTATCTCATCCCTCCCCCACCGGGTCCTTCTGAATTTCTTCAGATGGGGACGCTGCAAGGCGCCAGGAATATCTTTCTTCAATGGGGAATGGTATTTATGCTCCTGGGCGGCCTTTTAGTGAGCCACCCAATTCAGTTTAGGTCCATGCTCCCTGTCCTGGTCGCCGGGGCTTGTGTAGGGGCTTTCCTGACGAGTCAGGAATTGCTGCTTGTTCCCTCCTGGACTGGTCTCATAGCTGCCTTGCTGGTAAGCCTCGCCCTTCTCTTGCCGGCCGCCCTGAAATGGGAAACGCCACCTTCCCGGGGTGCTAACCTTTCCCTTATGGGCCTTGGAGCAGTCCTTACCGGAGCAGGGCTCCCCGTACAGGAGGTTATTAACGGCTATACCCCAGGCGAGATCGCTACCTTAAATATCTTTGCTTTATTGGGGGTGTCCCTTGGGATCCTATTAATGGGATTACTGGTCAGGCAGGCCCTTCAGGTGCTTTCTCTCGGGTGGGAGGCATATCAAGCCCCCCTGGCCAAAGGCCTGGCCGGCCTGAGCCTTGGAATACTGCTTTGGCAACTCAGCCTTTTCTGGAACTACCCAACCATGTTCCCACCCATCCCTTTGGTGTTGCTGATATTTGCACTCGTTCTGGCAGCCTGGGCAAGCCTTGAGGCCGAGGCAAACAAACGACAGATTATCCTTTGGTCGGGCTTTTCCTTTTTTCTTGGGCTTTTATGGCGGACCTGGGATATTGTCATTCCCTATGCCTTGGAACTGGCACTCTTTTCAACGACCGTATTTTTGATCCTGATCCTTCTCAAAAAAAGCATGCCGCGTTGGACGCTGATCGCACTCCTGGTAGTCGGGGGATTGTCTGCCGGAAACCATCTCCTGCAGTTTGCGGATGCCACACTTTCCTATCCCATCGCCCGTTCGCTTTTTATGGGCATTCTGCTCGCCTTGATTGCATTGCTGTTTTTTGTTGGTTCCAGTCAGATCATACGCGCGGGGGTCGGGCGCAGGTATACAGAACTTGCCTCAAGCCTTCTGTTGTTCGTTGCATTCCTGCTGGGGGGAAGCATGCTTTTGGAAACGTACGGGTCTGCTTTAGATTTTGGCCTTGCCGAGGGAACGCTGCCCCTGCCCTATTTGTCCCTTGTATTGCTGCTGGGTGCCATCGCCCTTTGGCCCAGGTACCGACAGATCCACCGCCAGATGGGGCTGGAACGCAAGGCCCCGGTATTGAGCCTTGCCCTGCTGGCCGCCGCATTCTTTTTTCTCCCGATCTATTCCGAGATAAAGAATCCATTTTATACGGCAGGGGAGCTGGATTCCGAAGCCCTGCAAAAGCTCATGGAAAAAAAACTCTGGAATACCTATACGGCTTTTAACATTGCAGATGAAGAAGTCCTTTTTGAACAACTTGCAGAGAACCTGGACGAAGATTTGCTGGATCATATCTATCTGGACAGCCGTCGCAGGCTTACCATGGGGCTTCGGGAAGGTTCCCAGGTGACCGTTAAGGAAGTTACCCTGGATCCCCTGGGAACCCCGGAAGTAAGCTCTTCACCAGCGGATGCATGGAAATATCCTGCTACCTGGACGGTCACCGCCCAGGTAAAGCATCTAAAACACATTCATTACCGCAAGAACCAGTATACAGGGACTATTGCCCTTAAACCCATGGAAAACGGATGGAAGATATCGGAAATCGTACTGACCTCAGAGGATCGGCAGGTGATCGCCTCGAGCAGCCTGTAATCCGGCTGCAAGACCTCTCGTTCTCTTATGGGGAGGCCGGTTTTTCACTGGAGATCCCGCTCCTTGAGATCCGGCGGGGAAGCAGTGTGGCTGTGGTAGGCCCAAGCGGCAGCGGAAAGACGACCCTTGTACACCTGATAGCCGGCATTCTAAAACCCCGTGCGGGATCCGTTCAGGTGGGAGAGGTAGTGCTCGGGCAATACAGTGAAAGGGATCTGCTGGATTATCGCATCGCCTCCATGGGGTTGATCTTCCAGGAATTTAAATTGCTTAACTACCTGAATGTCCTCGAGAATATCCTGCTCCCCTACCGGTTAAACCCCATCCTTGAACTCACCATAGAAATCCGTAACAGGGCCACCGAGCTGGCCGTAAGGGTAGGGCTGGGTGACAAAATAAATCGCCACCCGAAAAACCTCTCTCAGGGCGAAAGGCAACGGGTCGCCCTGTGTCGGGCCCTGGTCACATCCCCTTCCCTATTGCTTTGTGATGAGCCTACCGCCAACCTGGACCCTGCGAATCGGGACAAGATCCTGGATCTGCTTTTTCAGTATGGGCAGGAGAAGCCTGCTTCCCTGGTAATGGTCACCCATGATCCGGAGGTCCTCGGGAGGTTTGACCAGCAGGTAGACATTCGTGATTACCTCCCTGAACTCAAAACCACTGCCTTATGAAGCACGTCCTGTTCCTGGCCTGGCAGTACCTCAAATACCACAGGGTGAAGACGGTTTTCCTGCTCTTTGCGATCAGTCTGACCTTCTTTATCCCTATGGCCTTAAACCAGCTCTCTCAGCAGGGGTCTGAAAAGCTGCGGGCGCGCGCCGTGTCCACACCCCTGCTGCTGGGGAACAAGGGCAGTGCCACGGAGCTCTGTTTGGGCAGCCTCTATTTCAGGGAACCGAACATCGAACCGATTCCATACAGCAGCCTGGAAGACCTGCGGCAGCAAGGTCTGGCCCGGGCCATCCCCCTGCAGCTGGAATATCGCGTGAAGCAACAGCCCATTGTGGGTACCACCCAGGATTACTTCAGCTTCCGGAAGCTGTCCTTTGCACAAGGCAGGCCCATGGCCATCCTGGGGGAATGCGTGCTCGGGGCAAAAGCGGCCCAGGCCCTGAACGCCGATGTTGGAAGTTCCGTGATATCGACGCCGGCCGGGGCATTTGATGTTGCCGGCAGTTTTCCGCTGAAGATGAAGGTAGTAGGTATCCTACACCCCAATCAGACTTCGGATGATACCGCGGTATTTACAGACGTCAAAACCACCTGGGTGATCTCCGGAAAAGCACACGGGCACCAGGACATTGGGGTAGAGACGGCGGACAGCCTGCTCCTCTCCAAATCTGAGTCCGGAGTGGTCGCCAGTCCTGCCGTGCTCTCCTATACAGAGATCACCCCCGAGAACATCGGGTCGTTTCACTTCCATGGAAATCCTGAAAACTATCCCATTACCTCTGTGATCGTCCTGCCCGGGGACAAGAAATCCGAGCTTATGCTCAGAGGCCGTTACCAACAAGACCAGGGGCTTCAAATGGTTGTGCCCGAAGCCATTGTGGACGAATTGGTCGACACGGTGGTTTCCATCAGGGATTTGCTCCTGCTGGCCGCAATATCCATAGGCCTGGCCACACTGCTGATCACTGCCATGGTCTTCCTGCTTTCCATCCAGCTCCGCAAGGCAGAAATAGCCACTATGAAACAGATTGGAGCTGCCCCTGGGGCAGTACGCGGCATACTGATCACAGAGATCCTCCTGGTGATCGGGATTGGGTTTTTGCTGGCAATTGTATTCGTTTGGACGATCAATCGGCTTGGGATACCTTTACTGGAAAATTACCTCTGATGATGAAAAGATCACTGCTTGTTGCCATCCTGTTCGGTCTTGCACTTATGGGATGCCGGAACGCGGAGAAACAAGATACGTCCGAAGCCTTAACCCAGGAATCCACATCCGTACCTGTAGTCTACGTATCAAACTATCCGCTGTACTATTTTGCCAGCCGTATCGGAGGAGAAAACATCGATTTGCATTTCCCTTCAACCGGTCTTGCCGATCCTTCGGGCTGGAACCCCCCGGCCGATTCCGTTGCGGCCATGCAACAGGCGGACCTCATCCTTTTGAATGGGGCAACCTATGAAGGATGGCTGATGAATGTAAGCCTGCCGGATTCCCTTCTGGTGGATACCTCGTCATCCTTTGCGCTTAAACTGCTTCCAAGCGGGGAAACCTTTACCCACAGCCATGGGGAGGAAGGGGAACACGCCCATGAAGGCATTGCTTCCACTACCTGGCTGGACCTTTCCCTTGCCGGTGCCCAGGCCAAAGCAGTGCAGGACGCCCTGGCACGAACCCGGCCCGCCTGGAAGGAGACGTATGAAGCCAACTACCAAACCCTGGCTTCCGAACTCAAGACCATGGACAGCGCTTTTAAGGAGGCTGCTGAAAGCGGGGCCGGAAAACACCTGGCATTCTCCCACCCGGTCTACCAGTATTTCCAAAAAGCCTACGGATTAAATGGTAGCAGCCTTCATTGGGAACCAGACACCCCCCTTAACCGGAATATGCTGCACGAGATCGGCCACCTGAAAAAAGAACACCAAATTCAACACCTGATCTGGGAGGGAAGGCCGCTTTCCAAATCGGTGGAAGAACTGTGGGAACGTGGAATAGAATCCCTGGTCATCGACCCCATGGGAGGCATGCCTGCATCCGGGGATTTTATGGAGGGAATGCGCAGGAACCTGGACGCGCTAAAGGAAGCCATGCGGCCAGCGCTATAACCCATACTACCTATGGTTTATATGCTAACCGTTTACGCATAACTACTTGAAAACACTTGCAAAGCGCATACCTGACTCCCAGGAAGGGTTTGGTGTGCCAAGATTTCAGGATTCTTTGCAACAATTCTATCCGTTGCCGGAATACTTAACTTCTGGGTTACTTAACTTCTGATTGATCAAGCTATCTTTATGTTCCAGCTAAACCAGCAACGATGAAAAAAGACACTTCTCCCTGGCAGGTCATGATACTATTGACGCCATTTCTGCTGTCTACTTCCTGTAAAACGGATAAAAAAGAATCCCAGTTACCCATTTCAGCATCTGAGGCCGCAGTTAATCAAACCACTGCGAATGTCCCAACCAACCCATTAAAAGAAGCATATTTCGGGGAGACCCACCTGCATACTTCCGCCTCCATGGATGCATTTATTGGCGGGAACCGGGTCTCCACTGAAGATGCCTATCGTTTTGCCAGGGGTGAAGAAGTTATGATCAATGGCCGTCCGATGAAACTGAAAACGCCTCTCGATTTCTGCGCGGTCACCGACCATGCGGAATATCTTGGGGAGACCTACACCCTGCTCAATAAAGGTTCACCCGGGTATGACGACCCCGTAGCCACCCAGATGCGGAAGGCCGACAACCTGGAAGACGGCCTGGCCCTGTTCGTGAAATACGTGGTTACGCCGAACAGGACCGGGGAGAAACCGCATCCGGATTTCTGGCAGGGTTTCGAGTCCGTGAAATCCCAATGGCGGAAAAACTTCGAGGCCACAGAAAAGTTTAACGACCCAGGAACTTTTACCACCATTCATGCCTATGAATGGTCTTCTGCCCCAAGGGCCGGCAACCTTCACCGAAACGTCTTTTTCAGAGATACCGTAGTCCCCGACATCCCATTCAGCGCGGTGGAAGGCAGGGACCCACAGCAGCTTTGGCAATGGATGAAAGAACAAAAAGCCAAAGGAAGCAAAGTCTTTGCCATACCGCACAATTCCAACGGCAGCAAAGGGCTTATGTTTCCTGAAGCAGACTTGTCCGGGGAACCCGTGGATGCGGATTACATCCGTCTGCGAAGTGAAATGGAACCTGCCATCGAGATGATGCAGATCAAAGGGAATTCGGAGGTCTTTCCCAAATTCTGGCCCAATGATGAATTTGCCGACTTTGAAACAGCCCCTTCCATCCAGAATTTTAGCGACCGTACCTTCGAAGAGCGGAATTTTGTCCGGTACGGCCTTAAAAGGGGGTTGAATTATCAGGAAAAGCTTGGGATGAACCCCTTTAAGTATGGGTTCGTCGGAGGTACAGACAACCATAACGGAAGCCCTGGAAATGTGGAAGAGGACAACTATATGGTGGGTAGCCATGGGCTTGTGGACCAAACCGCTGAAGGTCGTTTAAAAAACACCATTGATGGCTGGGCGACTGCCTACGATATCAATCCGGGTGCGATTGCCGGCGTCTGGGCGGAATCCAACACCCGTGAAGCCATTTGGGATGCCATGAAACGGAAGGAAACCTTTGCCACAAGCGGGCCGCGCATCAAGGTTCGCATGTTTGGGGGTTTTGGATTTGAAGCCTCTTATCCGGGATACCTTGCCATGGTGGAGTCGGGCATGAAAGGTGGAGTCCCCATGGGGGGCGACCTACCCACAGGCCAGACAGGAGTGCCGAAATTCCTGGTTTGGGCGGCCAAGGATCCGATGGGCCCTAATCTGGACCGGATCCAGATCATCAAAGGCTGGATAGAGAACGGGGAGATGAAAGAACAGATCTACAATGTGGCCGTTTCCGATACGCGGGAAGTGCAGTCAGACGGTTCCGTAGCCCCACTGGAGGCCCCCGTGGACCTTGAAACAGGTGCCTTCAATACCGATAAAGGTGCTCCGGAATTAAGCGCGGTCTGGGAAGACCCCGATTTCGACCCGGAGGAGCAAGCCTTCTATTACACCAGGGTGATCCAGCTGCCCACCGCCCGCTGGACCCTTTGGGACGAGATCCGGGAAGGGGTTTCCTATCCGGAAAGCGTGGCCAAGACCATTCAGGAGCGGGCCTGGGGCTCCCCAATTTGGTATACCCCAAAACAATAGAACTTCATTTAGTGTAACCCTTACAAGTTATTTTTCATGACTTATTTAGTATCTGGAAAGCGCTTCGGCCTCCACACATCACAGCGGTTTAGATTCATTTCAATTATCCCAATGCTAGGCCTGTTCCTGATCCTGGGCAGTTGTAAAGGGGATCAAAATTCAGCCGCAGAGAAAGCCCCTGATGCTGTGTTGGATACGGCCGAAACAATTGTAGAACGCTTCCCAAACAAAAAGGTCTTCTGGGGGGATACGCACCACCATACAGGGCTCTCTGGCGATGCTTTTGGAGCAGGAACACGCCTTACGGCTGAAGACTCCTATCGCATGGCCCTGGGGGAAACAGTGAATTCCAATCTGGGGGACCCGGTCACCCTTAGGCGCCCCCTGGACTTCTTGTGCATCACCGACCACGCAGAAGGCTTTGGGGTTTTTTTCGAGATTGACAAGGGCAACCCCGTATTGATGTCGGATTCCATCGCACGTAGCTGGAACGAAATGCTGCATGGAGACGAGGAGGATGCAAAGAGACTGGCCGTGGAAATCCCATACGCCCTGGCCAACAACATGCTGCCGGAACCTGTGACCAACCCGGAAACGGCTGTTCCCATGCTGCGCAAGAGCTGGAAAGAATTTACGGCCCTGGCTGAAAAGTACAACAAGCCCGGGGAATTCACCGCTTTTATTTCCTATGAGTGGACCTCCGTCCCCACGGGCAACAACCTACACCGGAACGTCATCTTCCGGGACGACAAGGACAAGGCAGACCAGATCCTGCCCTTCTCGGCCCTGCAGAGTGAAGACCCGGAAAAGCTTTGGGAATTCCTGGCCTCCTACGAAGAGAAAACAGGGGGCAAGATCCTGGCCATACCCCATAATGGCAATTTATCCGGCGGACTGATGTTCCAAACCAAAACCATGTCAGGGGAACCTTTCGATCGGGAATACGCGGAAAACCGCTCCCGCTGGGAACCCCTTTTTGAGATTTACCAGATCAAAGGGGCGAGCGAAACCCACCCCACCCTTTCCACCGAAGACGAATTTGCGGATTTCGGCATCCTGGGATGGGACAATGGGAACCTTACCCTGGATATCCTGGAGACTCCCGAACAACGCAAAACCCAGCATGTACGACAAGCCCTTCTCAATGGAATGTTGCTGGAAGAAGAATTGGGAGCCAACCCTTTCTCTTATGGATTGGTAGGTGCATCGGATACACATACGGCCATCCCCCACCACGACGAGGATGCATTTTGGGGAAAGCACACCACCACAGAGCCCGGCATTGAGGACCGGACCACAGAGGTCGCCAAAAAATTCAACGGTAACACCCGTTTCGGTTACCATTACACCTCAGCCGGGTATACCGCCGTGTACGCGGAAGCCAATACCCGGGCCGACCTTTGGGATGGGATGAAACGGAAGGAGGCCTACGGGACTTCCGGGACCCGGATCGAGCTCCGTGTTTTTGGCGGATATGAATACGGGGAAAACGACCTGGAGAATCTCCTGGAAGCCGGGTACCGGAAAGGCGTGCCGATGGGAGGGGAACTCCAGGGGAACGCGAATGCAAAACCCGTTACGCTCATGATCCACGCCAAGAAGGATCCCATCTGGGCCAATCTGGATCGCATTCAAGTGGTCAAGGGGTGGATCGAAGATGGGAAACCTATGGAAAAGATATACGATGTCGCCTGGAGCGGGGATCGTAAGCTGGACGCTACGGGCAAGCTGCCTGGGGTGGGTAATACAGTGAATTTGGAGGAAGCCAGTTTTGACAACACCATTGGGTCAGCAGAACTGATGACGGTATGGACAGACCCGGATTTCAACCCCGCACAGCCAGCTTTCTATTATATTAGGGTCCTTGAGATTCCCACTCCCACCTGGATCCTTTATGACAAGGTAAAGCACAATCTGGAGCTGCCCGCTGAAGCACCCCTGGTGCAGCAGGAACGCGCCTGGAGTTCGCCTATCTGGTATCACCCTGAAGACAAATAGTGAATACTTTCTGTGAAAGGACTATGTAACGGGCTTTTAAAACAGGCGAGCCAGCAGACTGACTAAGGCGGGCAAGAAACTACTTAAAAAGCCGCTGGGCAAAGACAGTTAGGTACTCCCGCCAGTTGCTCCACACATGGCCCCCTTCGGTTTCCACATACTCATAGGGCATGCCGAGCGTGTTGAGGCGTTTTCGGTAATCGGTTACCTCCCCGAACAGGAAATCTTCTTTGCCGATGGCGATCCAGTAGAGTTTATAGCCATTGTCCATCTGGGTGCTCAGTGTGCCATTCATATCGCGGTAGACCGGGGCGTCCTCAGTTCCCCTTGGGAGGATAGCCGGGGAAAACAACCCCATATAATCAAAGGTGTTCGGATAATAGCGGGAGATGTGCAGGCTGTGGTAGCCTCCCATGGAGAGCCCTGCAATGCCCCGGTGCGCCTTGTTGGCCACAACCCTGTATTCGGATTCAACAAACCCGATGATATCCTCAAAGGCCCCTTCATAGTCGCCCATCATCATTCCGGAAACCATAAAGGAGGGTTGCACTAATCCCTCGCTGCCCTTCCCTGGGGCCGCCTCCTGCACGGCATTCCCGTTGGGCATCACTACAATCATGGGCTGGGCCTTCCCGGCGGCGATCAGGTTGTCCAGGATCTGCGGGGCCCGCCCCAGATCCGACCAGGCCTCCTCGTCCCCCCCGGCTCCGTGCAATAAGTACAACACCGGGTAGCTTACCTCTGATTCCTCATAACCCGGAGGAGTGTAAATGGTCAGCCTCCGTATTTTCCCAAGGCCCGGGGAATCATACCAACGTTTGGAAACCGTACCATGGGGTACTTGCTGGACGCCGTAGAAATCTCCTTTTCCCCCTGGAACGAGAAAGATGTTGAAGATGGAGGACACGTCCCGTATCAGGTGGGCATTGGCAGGATCGGTAGTACGTACCCCATCCACAATGAAATGATACCAGTAGAGCTCGGAAGGAAGTGGATCGGTCGTGTAGGTCCAAAGCGTATCCCCCTGTTTTTCAAGTGTAGCCGAAGCACGGCCAAACCCTTCAGATGGCATCCAGTCACCGCTGACTTTAACCTCATGGGCCTCCGGGGCCAGCAACCGGAAGGTCACCCTGCCATCCCTATGGACTTCCGGGGAGACCAGGGCTTGATTTTGCAGGGCTTCCTGTGGAAAGGAAACGGTCACTGCCATGACCAAGAAACCTATAAAAAGTAGTATCCTTTTCATCCTTCAGCTTTTTAGCTGGTAATTAGTTCCTACCGTATTTCACCACCCGTTCATCCTGGATTACCCCATCCCAATTGAGACCAAAGGCAAAATCATAAGCATTGCCCTGTTTGTCTACATAAGGTTCCATATCATGGGGTACATCTTCGAATTGTTTTTCTACCGTTTCCATGTCTTTCGGCATCTGCATGGGCAGTAGACCGGACGGTTCAGCTTTTCCCGATACCATGTCCATCAAAGCTCCCACCTGAACCCCGAAATCCCCGAGAATGGCATCCACCTCCGGCTCAATATCGCCAAACACCATCGGGTTCGTAATGGATACCGCCAGGATCACCGGTTTATCCCCCATCGCTTTTCGTGTATCGAGGATGGTTTGCAGATCAGGGTAGCTGCCGGAGCGACTTGTCTTGCCTCTATAGGACCGATTCATGATCTCCGGATCCACAACCGGATCTCCTGCTGCAATGCTCTGAACTCTGGCTCCGGAGGCAGTATAGTCACTCAATTGCAGGCTTATGGGCACATATCCGTTGCCTCCAGCCTGACGATCTTCCCGACTATATCCACTACTGACAGGACTCTTGATGAAGACCATAGCAAAATCTGCCTCTTCCGGATTGTCAGTAACACGGTAATACTTCTCCACCAGGGAAACATCCACAGGCATCTCCTCCCTTTCCGGGGTTGGTCTTCCAAAGAAATTTATCCCTGCGGGAATTATCCGCTTGGGAATAAAAACGGTCTTTCCGGTTTCGATAGGCAACGAACCCTGGCGATTCTTGAGCATTACTATGGATTTCAGCTGGGCATGATACCCGGCTTCCATGAATTCGGGCTGCCCCACCATCGCCCCTGACACCTCCGGATCCAGGTACGGATTTTCGAACAATCCCACCTGGAAGATATTAGTAAGCAATCGGACGGCAGACTTTTCAATACGCGAACGCATATTGGCGTCCCCGTATTTTTCAGCCCACATCCGGAAGGCCTCAAGCACAGGGCCTGCCTCATTGTTGCCGCCAAACTGATCTCCCCCCACCTCCAGTATTTTGAAATGCCGTTCAGCTATACTAAGGGTTTCCACTCCCCAGGGCTTCCCCGCAAACACATCAGGACCTGGTCCTTCATCAGCTGTTATGAGCCAGTCCGAACAGACCACCCCATCATAACCATAACGCTCCCGAAGGAGGTCCGTCACAATATATTTGCTGAAACCATTACCAACGTTTTCACCATAGATCGTATCCTGCCCGTAAGAAATCGTATAGTAGGGCATGACAGCAGAAGCAAAACCAGTTTTGCCCTCCAATTTAAAGGCCCCCTCCAAAAAGGGTTTTAGATGATCCTCCAGATTATTCCCCGGGTATACCGCAAACTTGCCATAGGCAAAGTGTCCGTCCCTGCCCCCTTCTCCCGGTCCTCCGCCTGGCCAGTGTTTCACCATGGCGTTTACACTTTCCTGCCCCCATCCCATATCATTTCCGCTTCCCTGGAATCCGTCCACATAGGCTTGAGCCATATCAGTGGCCAGGCGGGGATCCCCGCCAAACGTGCCGTAAAAACGGTTCCAGCGAGGCTCTGTAGCGAGATCTATCTGAGGGGAAAGGGCTGTAGTAATCCCCAGGGCACGGTATTCCCGGGATGCAACTTCACCAAACTGACGCGTGATAGCTGGATCAAAAGTAGCAGATAGGCCTATTTGCTCCGGCCATTGGGATATGGTTCCTCCGGAGCCGGCGTTGTATTCCGCATCCTTTCGGGCACCGTTACGGGGATCTGAACTGTTGTTTGCCGGAATACCAAATCCTAAACCTTCCGCAAGGGCCTGAACATTATTGTTCCAGCGAGCCGCTACCTCAGGGTTCTCCACCGAGGTGATCAACACATGCCGCAAGTGGTCATCGATAAGAAACGACCTTTGTTGGTCGGACAGCGCATAGGGAACTGTATCCGCCTCCCGGAAGGGTTTCCCATTATAGGTCCCGGCACGGTATCCTTCAGAATCGGCAGGGATGGCCTGGTGACGGCTATAGAGCATCAGCCCGGCTATGTCCTCTTCGGACAATCTTGAAGCCAGGTCCTCAGCCCGTTCACGCACGGGCAGGCGCCAATCCTCATATGGCTCCAATGTACCGTTCCGATTCAGATCCTTAAACGGAAGCCCGTCTATTTCAAGAATGGCGATTCCCGAGGTAGCAGAATAGCCCAGGGTAGGGCCATCAGTGATCTCCAGCATGCGAATAGGCTCCATGATTTCCTTCTCAGTCCACTTGGGTTGGGGTGTACAAGCCGTCAGAAAGAGGACAGCAACAGAAATCACGGGTAGGATATACTTCATTTGAAAATATATTTTGGGTTCTAAGATAGCGAAACCTCCAAGGGTTGGTCTTTCAGTCTGTCTTATTGAATCATTTGCTTTTGGAAACCTTATTAAAACTGAAACACCATCCCCAGGAGCGGGCCGTTGGTAGCCGCATCATAAATAAAGAGATCAGGGGCCGCCTTGTCGTTGTTGTAATCCACATAGAGGTATTTGTACTGCAGACTCATGCCGAACCAGTCGGCAAAATGATACCCCACCCCGGCCTGGGCGGTGTACGAGAAATCAGAACCTACCCCAAAGCCCCCGATATCCCCGCGGAAGATTGCCTTAAAACGGTCTGAAAACTGAAGTACGGCACGTCCGCCTATAACAGGATCCACCCAGTTTTCCTTAAAGGAAACCCGGGTGACATCCAGGCCTTCCAGGTTCAGATCCGTCTTAAAATACCAGGTGCGTATTCCCCCGTAAACATCTACCCAGCCCCAGGCATGCCGTATCCTCCGGCTTACAAAGAGCTCAAAAATACTCTGCCTCAGCTCGATATTCGCCACCACGTCTTCCGGGGCATCCAGATCGTCTCCCAGTCTCATGTACAGGTAATCCGCCATAACCCCCCAATTCCCTTTATAGACCTCCCCGCGCATCATAAATGCGAACTGGAGTTTCTTCAGGAGATCCCCGAAGTTCAGGTCTACTTCGGATCGACCATCTACCGCAATGGCCGCATCCCCGTTAATACTGGCCATAAACAAATAGGGAGCCAGGGTGAATTCCCAATCGTCGTACTGTGGGTCCCGGACATCCTGCCCAAGGACCTGTGAAGTGCAACAGAGCAAAGCAAGTAGTAGGATATATGTTCTCATTCTCAAGTTTATTGAATTTGGATTATGGGTTTAGCGGTTCCAGGATATATTGTGAATCTGCATGCTTCACAATGGAATCACGGGAATACCAGAGCGGGAAATACTGGTCTCGGGCCCACATCTGGTAAAGATTGTCATAATAGGGGCTGCCAGGATCCCCGGACTGTCCCGGGCTGTTGATCCCCAATGACTTGTCCCAGTCCCCAACCGGAACAATGAGGCGGAAAGTGGCTCCGCTGGACTGGTTGTAATTATTGCCCGTGGAACCCGGGGTATACCCGTTCCCACCTCTGGGCAGGGATCTTAGGTCCATCTGCTGTCGAAGGGAATCGGATACCGCATTTGTTAAAGCATGCCTGATCTCAATATGCTTCAGGTCTTTCTGCCCGTACTGCCATTGGTCCATTTGAGGTCCCAGCCGATCCGTGAGGAAATCGAGAGCTTCCTCAAAGGCCTGCACGATGAATTCATCCCGTCTGGCGGCACTGCCAAACTGCTGAGAGGGGTTTTCGATCCATTGCAGGATGCGTTCCAGCTGCAGGCTCCTGATATATTCTTTTGCTTCATCTGGAACAAAATCCCGGTGGGCCTTTTCTTTGATCGCATTTTCCCAGGCCACATAGATAGCGGCTGGGACGGACGTTGGGGTGAGGGTAAAATCCCATCCCTCAAAATATGCAAAAGCCTCCTTAGCCCTGCCGCTCAGTTGGAGATCCGTCAGGAAGGGTACGAGTTTGCGGGCGGGCATAGAGACATAATCGGTTTGCAGGGCTTTAATTTCTTCCATGGTCAGTTTTTCACCCTTGCCCAGGACCTGGTCAATGCGCTGCCCCCGAAAGGAATCCGCCCAGGAATATCCGATGGCATCCCAGCGCGTATAAGACTCCGGAGTAACGTTTTGGTTTGCTGTGGCAATGTAACCCGATGGGGGGTTGGCGGCGTTGGGTTTCTCCATGATGGGCAAGTACCCATCCCACTCAAAGCGCCCATCTCCGGGGACCGGCACCATGCCCGAGAAATTGGTTCGCACGGGAGCGATCCCCACGGCCTGCCATCCGATATTTCCATCTGCGTCTGCCCACACCATATTTTCTCCCGGAATATGGCTGTAATTACATGCTTCGCGGAATTCTTCCCAGCTTTGGGCCTGATCCATCCTGAGCGAGGCCAGGTAAGGGGACCCCCCCGGTTCCAGCCAGGCACATCGGACCGCATAGGCCAGGTTCCGTTCCAAATCCTCAAAGACAACGGGGCCATGCCGGCTGTATTTCAATTCGGCCAAATGGTCTTCCTGTCCTTTGACAGGGATACGCTCCTGCAACACATCCATATCGACCCACTCCCCCTGATACCTGTATTGATTGGGGTTCTCGGGGTTGGTCTCATAGACATATAGGTCCTCTCCGTCTGTACGGAAGACCGTAAGCCCCCACGCTCCGAAACCGTTGTGGCCTATAGAAACTCCCGGGATTTCAGGCTCCCCTCCCCCGATTACATCCCATCCGGGGGCGGAAAGGTGGACCATATACCGCAGGGATGGCACCGTAATGGTACGGTGCGGATCATTGGCCATCAGTGGTTTCCCGTTGGCCATAAGTGCTCCGCCTATGACCCAGTTGTTGCTCCCCAGGGCAAGGCTATCTGCCTTCTGTGGAGCAGGCCCCAGAATGGTCAAAGCGGTTTCCGTGTTCCGATAAGGTTCTTTCACATCCGTGACCTGAAAAGCGACGGGCCTGCGATAGGCATTGTACAACTCCAGGATGTTTTCGGACAAGGCAGTGGAATTGATATTCTGATGGAGGGTTAAATCAGGGGGCTTGGGATGGAACCACATCAGGGATTTCACCTGGGCTTCCCCCAGGGTGGCAACGGCCCGGCCCACTGATAATTCTGTATTGATATTGCCCAAAAGGCCCTGATGCCTGGAGATGACCACTTCCGGGGTCCAGGGTTCGGGAAGTATGCCCAGGGCCTTGAACTCCATCGGAAGGGATTCCGGGTCTTTGAGTATTTCAGCGATATAGGCATTGACCCCATCTGTGTAAGCCCGTATGATCTGCGACCCGTCTTTGTGGTAATAGTTGAATTCCTTTTCCAGGTCTCCGCGGTACTTAAAGAGGCGGGTGCCAATATCCCTTTTCAGTTCGCGTTCCCCAAGGACCTCTGAAACCGTCCCTGTGGCCTGTCTTCGCCAAATCTCAAATTGGAACAACCGGTCTCTGGCAGCCAGGTAGCCCTGGGCAAAAAACAGGTCTCGCTGGTTTTGGGCATAAATATGATTAATGCCGTAGGGGTCCCGGAAAACCTCTACAGATGCTTCAATGCCCGGGAGTTTTATTACATTCCCGGGAGACTGCTTGCAGGAGACGAAAAGCGTTAATACAATCCAAAGGACAGCTCTCATAATAACTGTTTTACCTAAAGATAGGGAAACTATTAGATCCGCGTATATCTGGTTATAAGTCTTGCATGATTACGAAAAAAAGGCGAGGGCATAGCTCTCAAAATACCTTTAAAATTCATACCTTCTTGCTCTTAAAATTTTATAAATCAATTCGCTTAAAATGACAATACTAAAATTGAACAGAACAGGCCTCTTAAGCCTGTTATTAATGTTTGCATTCTCCCTGGCAGGAGTTGCCCAATCCAAGAAAAAAGTTGCGGAGATCCGTGAGGACGCCAAAGTGGCAAAACAGGAATTTTTAAAGGCAGACTGGAAGATGGAAAAACTTTTCGGCGAGGCCTACGGATATGTGATTTTCCCTAATGTAGGAAAGGGAGCTGTAGGTATTGGAGGGGCAGCAGGAAATGGTGTGGCCTATGAGCAGGGTGCAGAAATCGGAATGGCTAAGCTTACCCAGCTAAGCATAGGCTTTCAATGGGGTGGACAGGCCTATCGGGAGGTCGTTTTCTTTGAAAACAAGGCCGCTATGGATAATTTCAAGGGGAATAATATTGAGCTGGCCGCCCAGGTTTCTGCGGTAGCCGCAACAGCCGGGGCTTCGGCAGATGCAAAATACAAGGACGGGGTGATGGTCTTTACCATGCAAAAGGGAGGTTTGATGTACGAGGCTTCTGTTGGCGGGCAAAAATTCAAGTTTGAACCCTTCGAATAATTCTGCCAGACGATAAGGTGCATAACCCGTCTGTCTTAGACGGGTTTTTTAATTGTCCCTCAAACCATTGCAGACATCATCGCTGAATAAATACTAAAATCCGTGAAGACCAATGCCGAAAAAAGCTTTTATTTTTCTAATTCTATTCTTAATAAGTACAGGGATGCAAGGACAGGACCCTTCTAATAAATTTCCTTATCGGGAATTGCCGGAACCTTCGGAAACCTATACGCAAGGATCCGTGATCTCCCGACTGATTGACGGGCTGGGCTTCCGTTACTACTGGGCTACCGAAGGCCTGAGGGAGGAAGATCTCAATTACAGGCCCGGGGAAGAAGCCAGGTCCAGCAGGGAAACCCTGGACCATATCCATGGGCTGACGCGTGTTATCCTGAATTCTGCCCTGAAAAAGCCGAATGAAGCTGTGGAGCCAGGAGAGCAATCCTTTGACGAAATCCGTTCCGAGACCCTCAACATGCTGAAACAGGCTTCCAAAATCTTCAGAGAAGCTGAAGATCTGAGTCAATTTTCAGTGGTGTTCATTCGGGAAGGGAACAGGAGTGAATTTCCCTTTTGGAACCAGATCAACGGACCGATTTCGGATGCGCTGTGGCATTGCGGGCAGGTGGTGTCCCTGAGGAGGGCATCGGGCAACCCCTTCAGTTCAAAAGTCAGTGTATTTACGGGAAAAGTTAGAGAGTAACCTTTTTGGATGCGCTATCAGGGAATACCCTATACCTCTATTTCCTGTCCCTGTGTCGCCAGTTCAATCGGAAAATCATAATCCTTTTTGCGCAATAGCTTTTTGTACATTTTGGTGATCTGTTCGTCCGAATGTGCAGGATCGTGATGAAACAATACCAGTCTTTTTACCTTGGATTTTGCGCCGAATCTGGCCGCCATATTCAGGGAACTGTGCCCCCAACCAATTTTAACCTTGTATTCCTTTTTGCTGTATTGTGCATCGTGTATCAGCAGATCAACTTCCCGCGCCAATTCAATGCCAGAGACCCACTCCTCCTTGGGAAACAACTTGGATTTACCAATAACCGGTTCATGGTCCGGGAGGTAACAAATGGCCTTGTCACCATGTTGCACCCGGTATCCCAAAGTAGGCCCCGGATGGCTTATGTATTCTGAGGTGATGGTGAACCCTCCCAGCTGTGTGGTTGAATTCGACAATTCGTGAATTTCCAGCTGGGATGGAATATCCCGCAGGGGCAATGGAAACAATGGCGGGGACAAATACTGATTCAACCTGGCCTTAAGGCTTTCGCTGCTGTCCTTCGGTCCCCAGAGGTGCACTTCCATCTTTGGATTGAACAGGGGTTTGCAAAACGCCAGCCCCTGAATATGATCCATATGAAGGTGGGTGAGAAAAATATCCAGTCTTCCCCCTTTGTAATGCTTATCGAAGTTAATCCCGAGAATGCCGGTGCCTGCGTCCAGAATAAGTCGCTCCTCTCCGGCAATGAGCTCCACACAAGGGGTATTCCCTCCATAGGTCTGGTTGTCGGCAGAGGAAGTGGGATAAGAACCCCGGGTACCGTGTAAGACTACTCTCATAAATTCAGTTCATTGTCCCAGAAAATCGCCATTGCCCCTTCAAATTTCTGAGATCTGCCAATGATGGGAATCGCGGTCACTGAAATCTTGGTCGACTTACCATTGAGGCTCTTGATCCAAAAGCTTCTATGGGCAGGCAGATGCGTATATATGGTCTGAACCAGTGGAAGGCCTTCTGGTGGAATCCTGTTGCCTTCCTCATCATGGGGAAGAAATGAGTTCCCCCATTCGCCAACCGCCATCGGGCCAGTATCCTCAAACTTTTTCCCAAGAATCTCCTCTGCCGGAGGATTGTAAAACAACAAATTCCCGTCAGGGTCCACAAGAAACACCGGGACGGAAAGGCAATCTGCAAGTTGCCTGCTTAGTATCAATTCTATACCGTGGGCGGCCATTAAGGGTGAACGTTAAGGATTCTTATCTTCTTAAAGATATTAAATATTGACACACGGGCAGATAAAAGATGATTCTTTTCGTGTTATATCCCTCAAATACAATTCCTTAACCAATCCCATCAGGTTAAAAATCCCCTTATATGGATCCTCAGACACTTAAAAACTGATCGAAAAATTAGAAAATCTACCATCAAAAGCCACCCATTGGAGCTGAAGATTATAATCTGCGGGGGCAACTGTTAAATATGTCTGAAAAAATCTTTACCTTAAACCCGGTAAAATTATTTAAACTCAGATACAATGAAGCGCATAGAAAGCGAAATAACCCAGTACTGGATCCACTTCCAGGCCCAACATTCGGCAAGCAAGCGACAATATCCAACGGCTCTTATCAAATGCTATCACGATGATGATTATGTCCTGCAGCTTACTTTCTATCCGGATGGAAGTAAACTACCTGCAAATCATTACGACAAACGGAACAAGCTCGTGTATCTGAGGTATCCAATGGCCATGTACAGACATACCATGGATATTCTTCGAAATGAAAAACCCGTATTTTTCGAGTATTCCCGGGAGCTGAACCAGGGATTCCTAAGGACCGGACTCGAGCCGGTAGGAGAAGGAGAATACGATGCCGATTTCAAGGTAGATTAAGGAATCTGCCTTATGGAACGCTTTATTCCCCGGGTTTCCGGGGTTTTTTATGCATTTATCCATCCCTTGTTCCGGATGGACATTTGTCCAACACCCATTTACTCCAAAGACTTGCCTGTTTTTAAACCATACCGGCGTAGTGAGCGAAAGGAAGTATAATAGTTAAAAATATTGCTGACGTACTGTACGGGCTCCCGTCCCACTTCCCGCGCAACCAACAGTTCCACCTGTCCAAACCAGGCATTCGGGTCTACGCCCTGGGCCCCAGCCTTGCGGCGGATCCTGTTCATGCGAGACGGACCCATGTTATAGGCCGCCAGGCTGAAAAGGACGGCGTCCAGTGAATCGATGGATGGGTCGCTGTAGTACCTGCTGCGGATAAAATCCAGGTATTTGGCCGCGGCATGGATATTGTTCTCCAGGTTGTAGACGTCTGTGATCCCAACATTGGGATCCGCCGCGGTGCTGGGTTTGATCTGCATGACCCCTACAGCACCTGCCGGGCTTCTCCTGGAATTGTCCAATTCAGATTCCTGGTACCCCTGGGCAGCCAGGAGCATCCAGTCAAGGTTGTATTGCGAGCCGTACCTGACAAACAATTCCCGGAGCTCAATCATATGCCTGTGCGCCTCTGGAGACATAGCCCTTTTCACATGGGTCAGATTCCTCAGGTATCGGTTCACCAGAATGTTTCCGGTAAGGGTGCCCACCTTGTTCTTTTGGATAAAGGCATCAACCACGCCTTGCAATTCCGGACTGTTCTTTCGAAAAGCCCAGGCAATCTCTCCATTGGAAGCAATGGCAATATCCTTGTGAAGCGTTATCCGGTCCAGGATCTGGGCCCAGAGATCGGCTATGTGTTCATCCACAATAGTCA
>CBFCWO010000010.1:0-51805 GCA_965601625.1 uncultured Flavobacteriaceae bacterium
CTCCTATGAATATTTTGGTCCTTGGTTCCGGCGGGCGGGAACACGCCCTGGCCTGGCAGATTCACCAAAGCGAAAGATCTGAAAACCTCTATGTAGCCCCGGGGAACGCGGGAACCGCCTCCTTTGCCAACAACCTTTCCATCGCGGTAGACGATTTTGAAGGCATTAAAAAAGCGGTACTTAGGCATCGCATAGATTTAGTCCTTGTGGGACCTGAGGTCCCCCTGGTGATGGGGATTCACAATTTCTTCGCATCCGACCCTGAATTGTCCGAAATCCCGGTCATCGGTCCGGACAGGGAAGGAGCCCGGCTGGAGGGGAGCAAGGAGTTTGCCAAGGAGTTTATGCAGCGGCACAACATACCCACGGCGGGTTACCAGAGCTTTGGGGCCAATCAACTGAAGGATGCCTATGCCTTCCTCCAAAAGAGCAGGCCACCCTACGTCCTGAAAGCGGATGGTCTGGCTGCAGGCAAAGGGGTACTAATCCTTGAAGACATTGAGGAGGCAAAAACCTCCCTGAAGGAAATGCTGGTGGACGAAAAGTTCGGAGCGGCCAGCAGCCGGGTAGTGATTGAGGAGTTCCTTTCGGGAATCGAATTGAGCTGTTTTGTGCTTACGGACGGAAAGGACTATAAAATCCTGCCTACGGCCAAGGACTATAAACGTATAGGCGAGGGAGATACCGGCTTGAATACGGGCGGGATGGGCGCGGTTTCCCCTGTTCCCTTTGCGGATGATGCATTTATGGACAAGATTGAAGCACGTATCATCATTCCCACTGTTGAAGGACTGCGGGAAGAAGGGATCCGGTATACCGGGTTTATCTTTATCGGCCTGATCAAAGTGGGGGATGATCCCTATGTGATTGAATACAACGTGCGCATGGGAGATCCTGAGACCGAGGTGGTGATCCCCCGGATTGAATCGGATTTCGTATCCCTGCTGGAAGCCACTGCCCGACAAACGCTGGCTCAACAGGAGTTGAAGATCAAAGAAGAGGCTGCTGCAACAGTAATGCTGGTTTCTGGGGGTTATCCGGGATCTTATGAAAAAGGACATCCTATATCGGGCCTGGACAACCTGGAAAACGTTGTGGTTTATCACGCGGGCACCCGCCTGGATGATGCAGGGGAGGTGGTAACCCATGGAGGCAGGGTATTATCCGTTACCGGATTTGGCAAGGATTTTCATAAGGCACTGGAACGATCCTACGAAAATATATCCCGGATTGAATTCAGGGACTGTTACTTCAGGCGGGATATTGGATTTGATCTGTAACGTCCTGGGATTGCAGGATATTTCGATTTAGAGATAGGAGTGGGCCGTAATGCTCGTATCTTCCTCTCCCTGCTGGTCAAACAAGCGCAGCTGCCTCAACCAGAAGATCATGGCGATGACGCCAAGGACCATGAAAAGCCAGTTAATCGTATTGGCGGTCCACCAGTTTTGCATTTCTCTGAAAAAATCAAAAGGGGCGAAAAGGCCGTTTACAAATAAATTTTCTATCCCTTCAAAAAAAGCTCTCATTGTGGCTATATTTACCCTGCAAACATACGAAAACCAGCGATGATTTCAAGTCTTTTCGGCAAAACGAGGCCTGTAAATTACGTCCTGGTTTTGTCCATGCTGTTTGCCTTCTTTGTGCTCGCCCATGTGGGCATTTCCAGTCAACCCTTTGAAACGATCAATATTCTGACCGGCCTTTTTGCGCTGGGGGGCTTGCTGTTTTCCATTTTCATTGTCAATTTCATCGTCCAGCGAAACCAGCTGACCTCGGCCCACTCCCTGGGGATGCTTTTTTATTGTTTATTCATGATCCTGTTTCCAGATACCATGCTGGATCACGAGGTAATATTCGCTTCCCTTTTCCTTTTGCTTGCCCTGCGGAGGCTCATAAGCATGAAATCCCTGAAAAACCCCAAGGGAAAACTTTTTGACGGGGCGCTCTGGATCCTGGTGGCCAGCCTTTTTGTCAACTGGAGCATCCTGTTTCTGCTCCTGGTCTGGTTCTATATTTACTTCTATGTGCCGAAATATGTCAACTATTGGCTTATACCCTTAGTGGCTGCTGTGGTAGTTGCGTTGATGGGCTGGTCGGTAAGCTACCTGATTGGGGATCCTGAATTCCTGTTCCGGCATTTTAGGCTTACCCTGCCTGAAAGAAATCTGGATCTCTATCCCAGGGGTTCTCTGTTAAAGGCTGGGGTCTTCTTTTTAACGATCCTGGCAGCCGGGGTAGCATCCTTCATTAAACAAGGAAAGTCCGGCCAGGGGAAACTAACACAGCTAAGGTTGCTGATCCTGGGATGGATGCTTGGAATACTCGTGGTCTTTCTTACCGGAGCCCGCGGTTCCAGCACCATTCTGTTTATATTCCTTCCCTCTGCGGTGTTTGCGGCCCGATATATTGAATCGGTAAGAAGGGAGTTGATCAAGAATGCATTGCTATTTATGAGTTTGGTGGTTTCAGTGATTGGGTTCTTCCTAAAATGGATTGTGAATTAAGCGGTATATTTATCCAAAATAGGCGTTTATGTTTAGTGATCAAGCTTTTAGCATCTTTGAGGAAAGTATCGATAAGTACCACAAAGAAGACCGTGTGGATCAGCCCTTTGAGAATCCTTATGCCGTGGACGACATCGCACACCTGCTCTACCGGAAGAATTGGATAGACACTGTGCAATGGCACTATGAAGACCTGATCCGGGACCCCGGGATCGATCCTGTGGCAGCATTGGAACTAAAGCGCAAGATCGATGCCAGCAATCAGGACCGCACGGATCTGGTCGAATATATCGACAGTTATTTCCTGAATAAATACAAGGAGGTCTCCATTGAGAAGGATGCACAGATCAATACGGAGAGCCCGGCATGGGCGATTGACCGCCTTTCCATCCTCGCGTTGAAGATCTATCATATGAAGGAAGAAGCAGACCGTCCGGATGCCAGTGAGGAGCATCGCAAGTCCTGCCAACAAAAGCTTGCTGTCCTGCTGGAACAGCGGAAGGATTTGTCCACGGCCATCGACCAGTTGCTGGATGATATTGCCGCAGGACGCAAGTACATGAAGGTCTACAAACAGATGAAAATGTACAATGACGAGGAATTAAACCCTGTTTTGCGTGAAAAAAGGCAATGACAATGGGATCCTGGTCATTCGCCTTTCCGCTATGGGGGATGTAGCCATGACCGTACCTGTCCTGCTGGCGCTCACGCGTACCTATCCGAAAATCCAGATCAGCTTTCTCACCAAGGAACATTTTACTCCAATCCTCCAGGGTATCCCGAATGTCAATACTTTCCCGTTCGACGCCAAGGGTCGTCACAAGGGGATCCCGGGCCTGTGGAGGCTCTATCTGGAACTGAAGCATAAACCTTTTGATCGTATTGCAGACTTGCATGCCGTATTGAGGACCCGAATCCTGAAGCTGTTTTTTACCGCTTCCGGAAAACCTTTTTGCAGCCTGGACAAGGGCCGAAAAGAGAAACGGCAGCTGACGGCCTGGAAGGAAAAGACGATCTTCCCCCTAAAGCACACCATTGAACGGTATGTACAGGTCTTCGACCGATTGGGCTACCCTTTGGAAGTTGCTGACATCGATGTGTTGCCTAAAGAGCCCTGGCCGGAGAGCATTGCCGGTGAGAAGAAAGGCAATTTTAGGGTGGGTATAGCGCCTTTTGCAGCGCATGAGGGGAAATGCTACCCGCAAGAGGAAATGAAGCAGGTATTAAGCCTGTTAGGGCAACATACCGGGATTCAGCTTTACCTGTTTGGAGGCGGGCAAAAGGAAGTTGAAATATTGGAGGAATGGGCGCCGCAATATCCACATTGCGTTTCAGTGGCCGGAAGCATGTCGTTCTCGGAAGAACTGGCCCTGATCTCCAACCTGCACCTGATGGTTTCCATGGACAGCGGGAACGGTCACCTGGCAGCGATGTATGGGGTTCCCGTAATTACGATTTGGGGGGTAACCCACCCCTATGCCGGATTTGGGCCGTTTAATCAGCCCGAAACCCGCTCTATTTTGGCCGACAGAAAAGCGTTTCCGATGATTCCCACTTCAGTTTACGGGAATAAGGTGCCTGAGGGGTATGAGAAGGTCATGAAAACGATCCCCCCTCAACAAATCTGCGATGCAGTCCTGAACGTCCTGAAGTATTCCGGGACTAGTGATGGTTCCTGAGCGACATGGACTTAAAGTAGTTCCTGAGTTGTTGCATATACTTATACCGCAGCATATGGGCGTTTCCCTGAACCATTAACGTACGAATCCCGAAATAGGATGCCATGACATAAGAGGCAATGCCCTCACTGTCCCAATGCCGTTCCAGGTATCCGTCCGACTTTCCTTTCTGCAGGGCTGTCACCAGGCTAACTTCCCAGACTTTGCAGATGTCGTTGAGATATCTGGAGATGTTTTCATTCCGCCCATTGAACTCCGTCATAAAATTACCGAGTACAAAGCCATAGTCCATGACATTGTGTTCCGCGTTTTCCAGGGCGTTTTCCAGGGCGTTTTCTATAACCCGGAAAGGGTCTTCCACCCCTTCCACAGGTTCGATCAGGGTGCTGTAGATCTTTCGGAACAGCAAGTGCTGAACGATGCTGATCATAAAGTCCTCCTTGGATTGAAAATGGTAGTAAAATGCTCCTTTGGACAGTTCAAGTGCCTTAAGGATATCGTCCAGGCTGGTATTGAAATAGCCTTTCTGATAGAATAATTCCAGGCCTTTGACCTGCATTCGATGAATAGTAGCCCTGCTTTTCAGACTTTTTTCCATGATTCCCTTATTTAGACAGAACAGACCCCTCGGTCTTTAATTCATTAACCGGATCAACCTCGATTCGGTCTTCAGACCCGCCAAACCTGCCAAATAATCGATGATCCGCTTAATAACTGAAAGGTCATTGATCATCCCGTCGGCAAGCAGACCGGAAAGTCGGTTCCTAAACCCATAACGAATTTCTTCAGGGAATATTTCAGGCGTCCGGAATCATCAGGCCACGGTTCCCTGGCAACTGCTGCCGGCTCCGGCCGTGCAGCCATAGCAGTGTTGGGAGATCAGAATGTTCCGGTCCTGAAGGACATCCTCCCTGTAATCCTTTATATGCCTGACCCTGCTGTCCACTTTCATCCCAAGCATCTGATTGAAGTCGCAGTCGTACAACCAGCCGTCCCATCCCACGGAAATGGTATTGGTGCACATCACATTTTGCACAGCCTCGGGGTTGTAGGCGTCCACCAGTGCCGTCATGTAGTCTTCGTAATTCTCAGAAGCAATGAGGTAATCCAAAAAGCGGGCGATAGGCAGGTTGGTGATGGCAAACAGCTGGTGGAATTCAATGTCGAAATCTTCCTTCAGGGCTTTTTTGAAGTCGGCTTCCAGCGCTGCCTGATCCCCCGGAAGGAAAGCTCCGGAAGGATTATAGACCAAATCCAGCTTTAAAGGACTTCCGGGCATGCCGTATCCAACCCGATTCAGTTCCTGCAGGGCCGTGATGGATTTATCGAAAACACCATCCCCCCGCTGTTTGTCTGTTTTCCCCCGGGTATAGTGGGGGAGGGATGAAACGATATGCACATTATGCCTCGCAAAAAATTCCGGCAAATCATAATATTTCTTGTTCGCCCTGATAATGGTGAGGTTAGAGCGCACGATAAAGTCTTTGATCCCAGCTCTGGCAGCTTCCTCCACAAACCATCGGAAGTTCGGGTTCATCTCCGGGGCACCGCCGGTCAGGTCCAGGGTATGGGCCCCGGTATTCCGGATGACTTCCAGGCATTGCTCCATGGTCTCCCGGGTCATGATTTCCTTTCGGTCCGGTCCGGCATCCACATGGCAGTGTTCACAGACCTGGTTGCACATGTACCCCACGTTGATTTGCAGGATCTCCAGTGGTTTGGGGCGGAGGGGTGCCTGATCCGTTTCGGCAAGCTTATCCCTGAAATAGGGCAATTCCCCTGATTCAAAGATGCCGCCGTTGAGGATTTCCATCTGTCGGTTTACCTCTGCGAGCTCATTGTGGCGTGCTTTTAATGATTTTGTAGGCATTGTATTGCTAGATCTTATTGTTGGAAGAAATTTCTTCCGGGTTTCACATGGATAGTTTGTTGTATTTATTCATCATTTGCACCCCGTGCACCAGGGTGGCACCACTTTCAATCGCCGCCCCGGCATGCACAGCTTCCATCATTTCTTCTTTGGTGATCCCCCGTTGCAACCCATCTTTGGTATAGGCATCTATGCAATAGGGACATTTAACCACGTGTGCCACGGCGAGGGCAATAAGGGATTTTTCCCGGGCACTAAGCGCCCCTTCTTCAAAGACCTTACCGTAATAATCGAAAAACCGGGTTCCGAGCTCTTCGCTCCATTCTGTAATCTTGCCGAATTTCCTGAGGTCGGCGGGGTTGTAGTAATCTGATGCCATGATTTAAATTGTATTTGGTTGTATGGGAATGCGAACAGGTTTTCCTGAGCAAGCCCCGAATATAATACCAAAAGGTATTAACTTGTTTTTAATCTGTAGTATGGATGAAATCTTCAATAGTCAGGCGATCGGACCCGGGAAGTAAATTCAGCCGGGTTCAGAGAATACCTGACATGACTGGATCAATTGGAGAGCCCTTATTGTGGCGGGTAAAGGGATAGATGTCCTGATTGGATAGTTCCGTAAAGACTAGTATAAAGCGCTTTATACAAAGGCTTTTGATCATTCTTAGGATGAGGTCACCAGCAAATGCGACGTTCCGCGTCCAATTTCGGAGATCTCCCAGGGAGTCCAAATCCATTTGACACTCTAAAACGACTGGTATATTTTTGGCCTGGACACGGATTATTTTAAACAGGTGATGGTATACCCTGGAACTCTGCCAGGGAACGGCTTTGAATTGGGCCCGCACAAAATGGGACCTGTGCAGGCCAATCAGATAGACTCCTCCATCCGATGCCGGCCCCAGAATGGGCATGCCTTTTTGCAGAGACCTTGCTGCCTTTTTCAGTAATGCTGTGGACAGCCCCGGACTGTCATTCCCAATAACGATAAGGTTTTCTATGCCGGTTTCAAATACACTTTGCAGGGCATTTGAGAAGCGTTCCCCGAAGTCGTTGCCGGTTTGCTGTTTTTCCCCCACATGAAACCAGGACAACCCCGTTCGTTTTACTTTTTGAAGGGTACGCTCGGTAAGCATGTCCAAAACCTGTTCGCCTCCGGGAATGCCTTTGGCCCGGGCATCCCTTCGTCCGCTTTGGGCAAAAATGAGAATAGCTGTGCTTTCGGGTTTCAAATGGAGTCTCTGCTATCGGATTGGGGAGTAAAAGATACATGCTAAAAGTCGTCCACCCATGGAAAGGATTACAAAAACCCCGAAATTTTAACAGAAACTGTCGAATTGGCGGGAACCGACCGGGCAGTTCGTTTACGATTCACTTTGAAATTACCCTGTTGGAAGATATAACCATGAATGGCACTCTGCCCGGGACCAACTGCAGGCTAACCATGTGTGGCCTGCATTTAAATGCTTGTCCAAACCAGCCGGTCTGTAATGTGGAACCGGTTCCTGACTGACAAAGGTTCACAAAAGGCATATATTCGGGCCAATTTAACGACAAGTCCCGGAGGTGCTCAAAGAATTACACGTCGTCGTAATCGATCTTTAAAATCGCAGATGTCGCATGGGCCTGACAGGTCAGGATCAATCCTTCCTGAAGCTCACTATCGGTCAGGATCTGATTTTTTACCATCTCTGCGGATCCTTCAGTCACCCGGGCGATACAGGTACTGCATACGCCCCCCTGACAACTGTAAGGGGCATCTATGTCAGCAGCCAGAACAGCATCTAAAACGATGGATTTCTGGTCCATGTCCACAGAGAATACCTGATCATCCAGGGTCACTTCCATCTGCGTCCTTCCCTCCAGGGTTTCTGACAGGACATCCTCCCCCTCCGGTTCTGTAAAGAGCTCGTGATAGATCTGTGATTCCGCCACCCCATTCTCCTTCAGGGTTTCCGTGACGGTTTCGATCATGGGCAGGGGGCCACACAGGTAAAAGCTGTCCGGGTTGAGATCCTTGTGCTTGTTCCGTGTAATGAGGTTGACGATGCTTTTATCGATCCTCCCAAAGATCCCATGGTCTCCCTGTACCCGGCTAAAGAGATAATAGACCGTAAACCTGTCCGAATACGTTTCCTGAAGTGCCTTCAATTCTTGGTGAAACATGGTCTCCTCCTCGCTTTGATTGCCATAGACCAGAACGACCTGGTTTTCCGGATTGGCCTCCAGGGCAGTTTGAACAATACTCATTATTGGGGTGATGCCACTTCCTGCGGCAAAGGCCACTAACCGGCGGGAATCATCTTTCGAATCAAAAATAAACCTTCCTTCAGGAGGCATGACCTCCAGGGAATCCCCCACGCGTAATTTTTCATTGGCATAGACCGAGAAGGCACCCCCGGGAACTTTCTTCACGCCAATAGTGATTTCAGGGCCACCGGGCTTTGAGGACAATGAATACGCCCTTCGGATCTCTTCCCCCTGCTTCTCATGCCGGATAGTGATATACTGGCCGGCCGTAAAGGAAAATTCCTCCTCAAGGCTTTCGGGGATGCTGAAGCTTATGGCAACTGCATTTGGGGTCAGGGTTTCAACTTTGGAGACCTTAAGGGAGTAGAAATGACTCATAAATCAATTTTTTTGCAAAATTAATCAATGCGAGTTGATTCAGACAAGGTGTTGGATTTCTTTTAACGATAGGACAGTTGTAACAAATTATGCAACTTTGACACTTATTTGACGGACATAAGACACCAACCATGTTCAAACGCTTCTTCAGCCTGCAATGGAAGTCCTTCGTGCGATCCTCTTCCTTTGCAACCAACCTGGCGTTCAAGATCCTGATGATCTTTGGAGCCCTGTATTTTATTGCAGTATTCCTTTCTCTAGGGATCGGCTCCTATTTTATCATAGAAAATGCCGGCCTTGGAGATCCCTTGCGGGTGGTAAACCGCTTTATGGTGTATTACCTGGTGATGGACCTGTATCTCCGGTACATGCTTCAGAAAATGCCGGTGATGAATATCCGTCCGTTGTTGTATTTGCCTATCAAAAAAGGTGACGTTGTTGCTTTTTCGCTGGGTAAAACAGTCCTGTCCTTTTTCAACTGGACGCATGCGTTTTTCTTTATCCCGTTCTCCATTGTATTGGTGATCAAGGACTATCCACTGCTTTCGGTAGTAGGCTGGCACCTGGGGATCATGGCGTTGTTCTACATGAACAATTTCCTGAACATCATGATCAACAACCAGGACCGGGTCTTTTATCCCCTATTGCTGGTGCTGACCCTACTTGGCGTCTCTCAATACTATGGGTGGTTTGATATTACCCGGTTTACCGCCCCTGTTTTTGATGCCTTTTATGACATTCCCCTGCTCGGTCTGCTTCCCTGGCTGCTGCTGGTTTATGTGACCTGGATGTCCTTTAGATATTTCAGAAAGCATATGTATCTGGATGCCGGACTGGCCGTCAAAAAGGAAGTAGGCAGAACAGAGGATTACGCATGGCTGAACCGTTTTGGCAACATGGGAACTTTTCTGAAGAATGATATTAAGCTAATTCGCCGCAACAAGCGATCCCGGACTACGGTTATCATCAGTGCTTTCTTCTTGCTGTATGGCCTCTTTTTCTTTACCGGCTCTCTCGAAGTTTACGAAGCTCCTGTATGGGGGGTATTCGCCGGGATATTTGTTTCCGGGGGGTTTTTGTTCACCTTCGGGCAGTATGTCCCCAGCTGGGACAGCTCCTATTACCCCCTTATGATGAGCCAGAACATCAGATACAGGGAATACCTTAGCTCAAAATGGTACCTGATCGTTATAGGCACCCTGATCAGCACCTTGCTTTCAGTTTTCTACCTGTATTTCGGATGGCAGGTCTACCTGGCGATTCTGGTGGGGGCCGTCTATAATATTGGGGTGAATTCATACCTCGTGCTATGGGGAGGTGCCTACATAAAAACCCCCATAGACCTGACCAGCAATAAAAAGGCTTTTGGGGACAGCCAGGCATTCAATGTAAAAACCCTGTTGCTCACCATTCCGAAACTTTTGTTGCCCCTGCTTGTCTTCTGGGGAGGTGAGTGGATGTGGAACGAAACGGCGGGATATTTTATGGTTGCACTGGCCGGGATTGCCGGATTTGCTTTCAAGGACAGTGTTTTTAAGTTGATCGAGAGGATCTACAAGAAAGAGAAATACAAAACGCTTGCCGCCTACAGGGAAAAGGCCGCATAAACCAAAACACAAAAATGATTTCGGTAAAAGAACTCACAAAGAAATACGGATCACAGACGGTACTGGACTTGCCTGAACTGGAGATACCCAGGGGCCAGAGTTTTGGCCTGGTTGGCAACAATGGAGCAGGAAAGACCACCTTCTTCAGCTTGTTGCTGGACCTGATCCAACCGTCCACGGGAAGCATTACCAGCAACGGCGTGGAGATCAGCAAAAGTGAGGCATGGAAGCCTTTCACTTCCGCGTTTATTGATGAGAGCTTTCTGATAGGCTACCTGACTCCGGAGGAATACTTCTATTTCATCGGGGAGCTACGGGGCCGGTCCAAGGCGGACGTGGATGCTATGCTCAAAGGCTTTGAGGATTTCTTTCACGGAGAGATCCTGAATCAGAAAAAGTATTTAAGAGACCTCTCGAAAGGGAATCAAAAGAAAGTGGGCATTACCGCCTCTTTCATTGGCAGCCCCGAGGTGGTCATTCTCGATGAGCCCTTCGCGAATTTGGATCCAACCACGCAGATCCGGCTGAAGAAGATCATTAGAGAAATGGCAGAACAGCGGGAAGTGACGGCACTGATATCCAGCCATGACCTGGTGCATGTCACGGAGGTCTGCGAACGCATTGTGGTACTCGACAAAGGCCTTATTGTCCGGGATATCCAAACCTCCCCTGAAACGCTTCGGGAACTGGAGACCTTCTTTGGCGGGTAAAATCAGTGGCTGGCCCCAGGGCACATACTGCTTGGGTCGGGTTTCACCTGTTTGCACTAGCCATAATCCGAAACGGATTCCCTCAGTTATTTATGGGCGTGCAGGAATACTAAAACCGCACTTTTACAGTTTAGATTACATAAGAATACCGGGAATCTTGAGGCTTCGACGTATCATTCTTCCATTGCTGGGAGGTTTATGGCTGTTTCTTGGCGGATGTTCAACCAAGAAAGACGCTTTTTTAAACCGCAACTGGCATGCCCTGAACACCAGGTACAACACACTGTACAATGGCGACCTGGCCTTTGAACAGGGGAGGCAGGAACTCAATGCCACATACACGGATAATTACTGGGAGATTTTACCTGTGGAACGGCTACAGGTCTCAGGGGAGGTTAAACTGGATTCGGAGGAGAACAATCCAAACTTCCTCAAAGCAGAGGAAAAGGCTACCAAGGCGATTCAGAAACACGCCATGGAGATCAAGGGAGAGGAGCGAAACAGCCAAATTGATGAGGCGTTTGTGCTTTTGGGAAAGGCAAGGTACTTTGACGAAAGATACATCCCTGCCCTTGAGGCATTTAACTATGTTCTCAGAAAATTCACAGAAAGCAACAAGCTCAATGAGGCCCGGATCTGGCGGGAGAAAACCAATCTCCGGCTTGGATACGAGGAACTCGCCATCAAAAACCTGAACAACCTCTTCAAGTACGACGAGCTGAAGGACCAGGAATACGCCGATGCCCGCGCGGTGATGGCTCAGGCATATATCAACCTGAAAGCACTGGATACGGCCGTACAACAATTAAAACGGGCAGCGGTGTATACGAAGAAAACAGAGGAAGAAGGCCGGTATTACTTCATCCTGGGGCAATTGTACAACCGTCTGAATTATGCGGATAGCGCCAACGCCGCCTTCGACCGGGTGATCGAACTCAACCGAAAGATTCCCAGGGTATACCTGGTGAACGCCCACCTTCAGAAAATCAGGAATACAGCAATTGACGATCAATCCCGGGAGGAATTGCTTGAATACCTAACGGACCTGGAAGAATACTATGAAAACCGCCCCTATCTGGATAAAATCTACCGCAGCCTGGCGGAATTCCATCGGGAAACAGGCTCCGACAGCCTTACCATTGTGTACTACAACAGATCCCTTAGGGCCACAACGCAGGATCAATTCCTTAATTCCCTGAATTACCATGACCTTGCGGATTATAACTTCGACAGGAATCGCTATAGGGTGGCGGGCTCTTATTACGACAGTGTTCTGCTGAACCTTCCCGAAACGAGTCGAACATACCGAAGCGTCCGGAAAAGAAGGGACAATCTGGACGATGTAATAGCCTATGAAGACGTAGTGCAGTATACGGACAGCGTCCTTACGCTATACGGGATGACCCCACTGGAAAGGGAGATTTATTTTACGAATTATATTGACTCCCTCAAGGCCGTAGAGGAAGCGGAGGCCCTTAAAAAAGAACAACGGGTTCGCACCGGAATGGAAACTTTTGGCGCCAGCCCCGGAGGGAAGGAAAATCAAGGCAAATTCTATTTCTATAATGTTACCAGCCTTGGATATGGAAAGAATGAATTCCGGTCCCGATGGGGGGACCGCGAACTGGAAGACAACTGGCGGTGGAGCACCAAATCCCGGGTCTTGCGGGAAACCGGGGAAGAAGCCATTGCGGGGACAGAGGCTGACGAAGCCGATGTTGCGGAATCCGAAAAATATTCCCTGGAGTATTACCTGAACCGTATTCCCGATGATCCTGTAATCGCAGACAGCCTTCGGACAGAGCGAAACTTTGCCAACTACCAGCTGGGGCTTATCTATAAAGAGAAATTCAAGGAACTGGAACTGGCGGCCTATAAACTGGAAACCGTCCTGGACTCCGATCCGGAGGAACGACTCGTGTTGCCTTCCAAATACAACCTGTACAAGATCTATGAACAGTTGGGGAACCCACTGCAGGAAGCCATGCGGCGGGATATCGTTGAAAACCATCCGGAATCCAGGTACGCAGCCATTCTCACCAATCCCGACATACAGCTCTCGGCACTTGAAAACAGCCCCGAGGAACGGTATAAGACGCTTTACAGGGCCTATGAGAAGCAGGAATACCTGGAAGTCATTACCAGGTCTGAAGAGAGCATCAGCCAGTTCACTGGCGATCCGATTGTTCCTAAACTCGAATTGTTGAAGGCCAATGCCATTGGAAGGCTCCAGGGATTTGAACAATTCAGGGAAGCCCTGAACTATGTGGCGTTTAACTATCCCAGCACCCCGGAAGGTCAGCAGGCTCAGAAGATGATCCAGGAGCAAATCCCAAAACTGGAAAGCAGGGAATTCTCCCAGGCCAGTGGCGCCAGGGGAACCGGGAACTGGAAGGTGGTCTTCCCTTTTTACAGAAACCAGCAGAAGGAGGCCATGGAGTTAAAGGAAATCCTGGAAGGATCCATGAAGGACCTTGGATACACCTACAAGGTCTCTTATGATATTTACGACCTGGAGAAGGCATTTATTGTGGTGCATGGGTTTGCTTCTCAAAGCTTCGCTCTCGGGTATGCAGAACTCTTAAAAAACAACAAGGACTACCTGATTGATAGGGAGAATTTCGTAATATTGTCAGGTAACTACAAGGTGGTGCAGGTCCATAAAAACCTGGAGGAATACCGCCTGCAGCTACAATCCCCAAAACCTTAATTTACCATGTTTTCAGACAACAAAAAACCCAGAACTATGAGTGAGCTTGGAGGACAACCGAATCGTATTGAGAAAAATACCAAAATCAAAGGAGACATTATTTCCCAGGCAGATTTCAGGATTGATGGGAAACTGGACGGAAACGTAAAAACTTCCGGGAAAGTAGTCATCGGAAAGGATGGCTACATACACGGCAAAGTGGAATGCGTCAATGCGGATATAGAAGGTAACTTCAATGGCGAACTGCTGGTTTCTGAATTGCTTTCCCTCAAAAGCTCTGCCGTTATCGAGGGGAATGTTTCGGTTTCCAAATTATCCGTTGAACCTGGCGCCACCTTCAATGCCACCTGTACCATGAAGGGCAAAGGGGCTGCAGGAGGAACTTCAATGAGCAGCAGACCTGACACAGGCACTGCGGATAAAGGAATTGCCAAACCTTTGGAGCGTGCCAAAACCTCCTGAGGACAAAAAGAACAATCCACTCCGGCAGGCAGCGGTCCTCTCAGGAATAGCCATTGAAATGGGTGTGATCATTTATCTTGCTGCCCGTGCAGGGAGCTGGCTGGATCAGCACTACCAGACCGAAAAGCGACTCTTTACTGCCTTTTGTACCATGGCCGGGGTCGGCATATCGCTTTGGGTGGTCCTGCGACAATTGAAGCGGTTTAATTCGAAATGAAGGCAGCTCCATTCTTGGTGCGATATCTGTCCATCCTCAGCGCAGTCCTCGGGCTGTCTTTTGGAATCCATGCCTGGCTAAGAACCCGGGCAGGACTATCTTCCACAGGGGATTTGCTTCTCTTAAGCTATGCTGTAAACCTGCTCCTGGCCTTTGGGATCGTGGCTGTACTATACGCGTTCCGCAATAAAATGAAGAACCAGATCGGGTTTTTATTTATCGGGGGAAGCTTCCTGAAATTCCTGCTCTTTTTCCTCTTTTTCTATCCTTCATTCACCGCTGATGAGGTAATTGACCGGGGGGAATTCTCCAGCTTTTTCGCCCCCTATTTCCTGTCCCTGATTTTGGAGACCTATTTCACTTCGCTGATGCTGCGAAATCTGGAGCGGGAAAACCCCGCATGATTGCGATCTGCAGGCCTTAAAATAAAGCGCAAATGCTTTTTTCTTTTTAAGGGATAGCTTACATTTGCACCGATTTTTAGAGACCCCAAGATTCGAGCGTTATGCGAACAACCCTTGTGAGTAAGCTTCTGGCCGTTTTTCTTCTATGCTTCGGGCCTGTATTATTCGCTAAAGAATCCACTGATGAGGCAAAGGGGCCGGAAGGCACAAAAGCCGAAATCAAAGAGTACATCGAGCATCACCTTCAGGATTCACATGACTTCAGTATCGCGTCTTACACCAACGAGGCGGGTGAAAAAGTCCATTGGGGTTTCCCGCTTCCTGTAATCCTCTGGGATGATGGATTAAAGGTTTTTTCCTCATCCAAATTCCACCACGGAGAAACCGTGGCCGAGGCAGGAGGGAATCATTATCGACTCTACCACAGCAAGATCTACAAAACGGATGCAGAAGGCACTATAGAATACGATGAAGCACATCATCCGACCAATGTAAAGCCCCTTGACCTGTCTATAACCAAGAACGTGGTGATGATGCTGGTAACTGGTCTGCTGCTGTTCTGGATCTTTGCAGGAATGGCAAAGAACTATGCGCGCACCGGGGGTATACCCAAAGGGGCCGGGAAGTTTTTTGAACCCATTGTGCTATATATCAGGGATGATATCGCCAGGCCGAATATCGGGGAGAAGAAATACAAACGCTACATGCCCATGCTGCTGACCGTGTTCTTCTTTATCTGGTTCCTTAACATGTTTGGGCTCACTCCTCTGGGGGTGAATGTAACGGGTAACATTGCCGTTACCACCGCCCTGGCACTTATCGTATTTCTTATCACGAATTTTAGCGGGACCCGCGACTACTGGAAGCACATTTTCGATCCGCTCGGGGATGCCATGCCCTGGTATGGGAAACTCGTAATATATATTATCCTGATACCCATTGAAATCCTGGGGATGTTCATCAAGCCCTTTGCCCTGCTTATTCGTTTGTATGCGAATATGACGGCAGGTCACGTGGTGATGATGAGCCTCATCGGATTGATCTTTATTTTCAAAAGTTGGGTGGGTGGGCCTCTGTCCTTTGGGCTGAGCTTCGCCATATCCCTAATCGAATTTTTTGTAGCCCTTTTACAGGCCTACATCTTCACCATGCTTTCGGCCCTCTATTTTGGGTTTGCCTCGGAAGAACACGAGCACGAGCATGAGCACGAAGAACCGGTGCTGGAGCACCTTTAGTTTTTGAGTTGTATTGTTTAATTTTTTAATACTTGTTTTATGGAAATTCCAAGTGTAATAGGTGCAGGCCTTGCCGTAATTGGTGCCGGTATCGGTATTGGTATGATCGGTGGACGTGCGATGGAAGCTATTGCCCGTCAGCCTGAGGCCTATGGTAAGATCCAGACCGCCATGTTGATTGCAGCGGCTCTGATCGAAGGAATTGGTTTTGCGGCAATTTTCGCCGGATAAGCCTGCCAAATGCTCCTGCACTCCGGACGGTTGGTTCGGAGTGCTGGGGTTCATGGAATCATAAACTAGCAGAAAACTCATGGAAAAGTTAATAAACGAATTCTCGATCGGCTTGTTCTTCTGGCAGATCATCCTCTTTGTGTTGTTGCTTTTATTGCTTCGCAAATACGCCTGGATCCCCATCCTTAAGGCCGTCAATGAGCGGGAAGAGGGGATCAAGCGCGCTTTGCAAGCCGCTGAAGATGCAAAGAAGGAAATGCAGAATGTCTCTGCCGATAACGAGCGATTGGTGCAGGAAGCCCGTGCAGAGCGGGAAGCCATGCTGAAAGAAGCCCGGGAGATCAAGGAAAAGATGATTGCAGATGCTAAGGCACAGGCGCAGCAAGAAGGAGACAAGATCATCAAGCAGGCACAGGAAAGCATTGAGGGAGAAAAGAAAGCTGCCATAGCCGATATAAAGAAACAGGTGGCTACCCTTTCGGTGGATATTGCTGAGAAGGTGCTTCAGGACCAGTTAAAGGATAAGGAAAAACAACTGAAGCTGGTGGACCAGCTGGTTGACGACATCAAACTTCGTTGATAGGATGAGCGAGCGAAGAGCGGCATATCGGTATGCGAAAGCTTTTATGGACCTGACTATCGAGCAAAAGAAAGTCCAGAAGATCTATGAGGATATGAGTCTTATCCTTGCCACCATCGAGGAAAACGACAACCTCAGGGATGTGCTTCAAAGTCCAATTCTGACTACAGAATCCAAGAACAATGCACTTCAGGCGATCTTTAAACAAGCTGACCCCCTGACGGGAAGCCTGCTTGATTTGTTGTCTGTCAACAAGCGTATCGGGATCCTGGCAGAAATCGCTGAACAGTATATCGCCCTCTACGACCAAATGCAGGGGCAGGACATTGCCAGTGTTACTACGGCTATCCCCATGGATAAAGCGCTGGAAGCAAAATTATTGAAACAATTAAAAAAGATCACGGGAAAGGATGTGATCCTTGAGAATCACGTTGATCCCGGTCTGATAGGAGGGTTTATTCTCCGGCTTGGGGATTTGGAATACAATTCCAGCATCTCGGGCAAATTGGAAAACCTGAAACGAGAACTAGTTAATTAGAATATCTAATCCGATCCACTCCGGTGGTTCGCCTTGTTATATCAAATAAAATGGCAGGAATCAAAGCCGCTGAAGTATCAGCAATCTTAAAGAAGCAATTATCGGGATTCGAAGCAACCGCCACCCTTGATGAGGTGGGAACTGTTCTTACTGTAGGTGATGGAATTGCCCGTGTATATGGTCTTTCCAATGCCCAGTACGGGGAGCTTGTGGAGTTTGAAGGAGGCCTGGAAGGGATCGTCCTCAACCTGGAGGAAGACAATGTAGGGGTAGTACTCCTTGCGCCCTCAAAGGAAATTGTTGAAGGTGCCACCGTTAAAAGGACCCAGCGAATTGCCTCCTTCAAGGTTGGTGAAGGTATTGTAGGTCGCGTTGTGGATACCCTTGGAAACCCAATCGACGGGAAAGGTGAGATCAGCGGGGAACTCAGGGAGATGCCGCTGGAGCGAAAAGCCCCTGGGGTTATTTACCGTCAGCCCGTAAACGAACCGTTACAGACCGGGGTAAAAGCCATTGATGCCATGATTCCGATCGGTCGTGGGCAACGGGAGCTCGTCATTGGAGACCGCCAGACCGGGAAAACCACGGTGTGTATTGATACCATTATCAACCAGAAGGAATTCTATGATGCGGGAGAGCCCGTATACTGTATTTATGTCGCCATAGGTCAGAAAGCTTCCACCGTTGCCGGAATTGCGAAAACGCTTGAAGACAAAGGTGCCCTGGCCTACACGACCATTGTTGCTGCGAACGCTTCGGATCCTGCTCCTATGCAGGTGTACGCTCCCTTTGCCGGGGCAGCTATCGGAGAGTACTTCCGCGACACAGGGCGTCCTGCACTTATCATATACGACGACCTTTCCAAGCAGGCGGTAGCCTATCGGGAGGTTTCCCTCCTGCTGAGAAGGCCACCGGGACGGGAAGCATATCCAGGGGATGTATTCTACCTGCACTCCCGTTTGCTGGAGCGAGCTGCCAAGATCATTGACGATGACAGCATTGCGGCGAAAATGAACGATCTGCCTGAAAACCTGAAGGACCAGGTAAAAGGAGGGGGGTCCCTGACAGCCCTTCCGATCATTGAAACCCAGGCAGGGGATGTTTCAGCATACATCCCGACAAATGTGATTTCCATTACAGACGGACAGATCTTCCTAGAGCAGGATCTCTTTAACCAGGGAGTTCGTCCGGCCATCAATGTGGGGATCTCCGTTTCACGTGTGGGGGGGTCTGCACAGATCAAGTCCATGAAGAAGGTTGCCGGAACCCTGAAACTCGACCAGGCACAGTTTCGGGAGTTGGAGGCCTTTGCCAAATTTGGTTCCGACCTCGACGCCGCGACCCTGAACGTTATCGAGAAGGGGCGGAGAAATGTGGAAATCCTGAAACAATCTCAGAACGATCCATTCAAGGTAGAGGATCAGATTGCGGTCATCTTTGCAGGGACCAAGAACCTGCTCCGCGACGTTCCGGTTGAAAAGGTAAAGGAGTTTGAAAGTGATTTTATCGAATTCCTGAACGCCAAGCACCGGGATGTTTTGGACCTGCTGAAACAAGGGAAGCTCACAGACGAAATCACACAGACCTTAACCGAGGTTTGCAAAGACCTGGCCGCTAAGTATAAGGCCTAACCAGCGGAAAATGGGGTGGCTTTTACAGGCACCCTGGCCGCAAGAGTAACCATCACTGGAAGTATGGCAAATTTAAAGGAAATACGAAATCGCATAGCATCGGTATCATCCACCATGCAGATTACCAGCGCCATGAAAATGGTATCTGCAGCCAAATTAAAGAAGGCACAGGATGCGATTACCGCCATGCGGCCCTATGCAAATAAGCTTACCGAATTGCTTCAGAATCTCAGCGCAAATCTGGATCTGGATGACGGAAGCAAATATGCGGAGGTACGAACGGTCAACAAGGTTCTTGTAGTTTCCATCAGCTCCAACAGAGGGTTGTGCGGGGCTTTCAATTCCAATATTGTAAAGCAATCCGCCTTCCTTGCAGAAGAGGAGTTCGGGAACAGGCAGGTTGATTTTATTACTATTGGGAAAAAGGCAAATGACCTTTTGCAAAAGCGGTATTCCGTTATTGCCAATCACAATGAGATCTTCGATAACCTCACTTTTGAGGACGTATCGGAAATTGCATCCCACCTGATGCAGCTCTTTAATGAGGGGAGTTACGATCAAATCCTGTTGGTGTATAACCGGTTTAAGAATGCGGCTACTCAAATTGTTACCACCGAACAGTTTTTGCCTATTCAACCGCTTGCCGATACCGCCCAGCAGAGCGGCGGGGACTATATTTACGAGCCTTCCGAGGCAGAGATCGTTGAGCAATTGATTCCAAAGTCCCTGAAAACACAGCTTTTCAAAGCCATAAGGGATTCCTTTGCCAGTGAGCACGGTGCCCGGATGACTGCTATGCACAAGGCTACGGACAACGCCTCCGAGCTGAAAGATCAGCTTACCCTGACCTACAACAAAGCACGGCAGGCAGCCATCACAAATGAAATTTTGGAGATTGTTGGAGGTGCGGAGGCACTTGCCAACGATTAGGAATACCATATGTATAGCATTTACCCCGGCAATTTGCCGGGGTTTTTGTTTTATCGCACAAGTTCTTTCCGGCATGCCTGGTCAAAAGGAATCGATGGCCAGCTTTTTTGGCATCAAAATTGGTATCCTATCTTTACATGGAATCAAATAATCCAGAATATGAGGGCATTACTAATTACCCTGATAACATCAAGTCTTGGATTCATGAGTTGTAGTTCTCAGAAATCGCTTGAACCCGATCCTCCATTCACCGTGGAACGCGCCACTGTTCAGTACTGGACGGGAGGCAGGGAAGAAAGTGGCACTGGAATGGAGTTCCGGGCTCGCTGGAATCCGAGGGATCCGTCAGCAATCCAGGTAGATTCGCTTTTCTTCCGGGGGCATATGATCAGGCTTGAGGTTTCAGAAACCGAAACCGGTTTCCTTCTCGTGGCTGACCAGAGCCAATCCAGGATGGACAAACCGGATTACATCATGCATGCGGATTCTACCAGGGAAGTTGGCAACCAACCACCGAAGCACCTTCCTGAGCTAAAGTCATTTCCGTTTGACCTTAAACCGGATGAGGCAGTTGTTTCGTATTTTATTCTTCCGGAGGGCAAGAAATATTATACCAGGATATCCGGGGTGCGTGAAAAACCATCCAAAACCTATCCGGGCCGGCAGCGGTAGTAACTTTGCCGGCTCTCGGTAATTGCCTAATTTAGATTTGGATCTAACGCACTCCTAGTTGAAGCTCTTTCAAAAACTATTCAAGCAGACATTCATTTATGGACTGGCTACCGTCCTGCCCCGAATGCTCTCCTTCCTGTTGCTTCCCCTTTACTCCGCTGTCATGCCGCCCGGGTTGTATGGGGAGGTCTCCCTGGTTTTTGTCTGGTTTGCGATCTTTAATGTGTTGCTCGCTTACGGTATGGAAACGGCCTTTTTCCGATTTTATACACGGGAGGACAATAAAGAGCAGGTCCTTTCCACTTCCCTTATTTCAATATCCGCCTCAACGCTCATCTTTCTGTTTGCGTCCCTTCTTTTCAGGGATAAAATCGCGTATCTGCTCAATGTGGACATCAGGTATATGGGCTACTTTATCGCAATCCTCTGCCTGGATGCCCTGGTCATTATCCCGTTTGCCCGCCTCAGGGCCATGGAGCGCCCTGCCGTTTATGCGATCGTTAAGATTGCCAATATCTGCGTCAATCTCGGGTTTAACCTCTTCTTTTTGCTAGCACTGCCCCGAATGGCGGGATCAGCGTCAGATAGCCTGTGGAGCGCCCTGTACGTCCCGAATTTCGAGGTTTCTTATATCCTGATATCCAATGTGATCGCCAGTGGGATTACCCTGCTGATTCTAAGCGGAAATTACGTGCAACTCCGGGTGGATTTCAATGGTGAGCTGTTTAAGCGAATGCTTTCCTACGGGTTACCGGTGATGTTTGCCGGGATTGCCTTTACCATCAATGAGGTGTTTGATAAATACCTGCTAACCGAACTCCTGCCGGGTGATATTGCCAAAACTGAAATGGGGAAATACGCCGCATGTTACAGGCTGGCCATGTTTATGACCCTATTCGCCACGGCTTTCCGGCTGGGAATAGAGCCCTTTTTCTTCAGCCATGCCAGTTCGGAGAACCCCAAAAAGGCCTATGCCCAAATCACGAATTACTTTGTGGTCCTGGGGAGTGTGATTTTATTGGGCGTAGTGGTTTTTGCGGACGTCCTGAAAGTCATTTTTATCAGGGATCAGGCCTACTGGGAGGCGATGGCCATCGTGCCAGTGGTTTTGCTGGCGAGTTTCTTCCTGGGGATTTACCACAACCTGTCCGTATGGTATAAAGTAACTGACCGCACCCGTTTTGGCGCCATCATTTCGGCCACAGGGGCCATTATCACCATTGCGATCAACTACTATTTTATTCCCAAATACAGTTATTTCGCATCTGCCTGGGCGACCCTGGCAGCCTATGGCAGCATGATGCTAATGTCCTACTTCCTGGGCAGAAAATACTATCCCATCCCATACAACCTGCGAAAAGTCTTCTTTTACATGGGGATCTCAATTGTTTTTTCCGTACTCTCTTTTTATGTTTTTAACAGGAACCTCTTCCTTGGGCTGCTTTTACTTTTAGTATTTTTGGGACTGTTATACAGGTTGGAAAAGGAAGTTTTACTGAAATTAATCCGGGGTAAATGAAGGTCAGAATTATCAATAAATCTAAACATCCGCTGCCTTCTTATCAAACCGAATCCTCTGCGGGCATGGACTTAAGGGCCCAGTTGGATGTGCCTATCCGGTTGAACCCTCTGGAAAGGGCAGTGGTCGGGACAGGGCTTTATTTGGAACTGCCCAGGGGTTATGAAGCACAAATACGCCCCCGAAGCGGAATGGCTGCCAAACAGGGGATTACGGTATTAAATAGCCCGGGCACCATCGATGCGGATTACCGGGGTGAAATTGGCGTGATTCTTGTTAATCTGTCTAATGAGCCGGTCACAGTGAATCACGGCGAGCGGATTGCCCAAATGGTGATCAGCAAGCATGAGCAGGCCGTGTGGGTTGAGGTCGATCAGCTCGATGAAACTACCCGTGGGAGTGGCGGTTTTGGTAGTACAGGAGTGAATTAATGAAGCAAAACATGGTCGCATGCAAAAGACCCTTTTGACATGCTGGTTTTTTATTGGTTTCTTCGGCCTGATGCTTTCATTCGGGCAGGAAGAGGGGAGTGCTGACCTGTTTACAGAATCATATACCGATCGGTTTCAGGAATTGTTCTTCGAAGCCCTGAAGCAGAAGAGCATCGAGAATTACGACCGTGCGGAATCCCTGCTGCAGGATGCCAAAAATTTGGATCCGCTCAATCCGGTGCTCGATTATGAGCTGGCCAGAGTACTGCTCCTGCAAAAAAGATATGCTCAAGCCGAAAAGTATGCACTGGATGCCTTGAGGGCAGAGCCTGCCGAATACTGGTTTCTGGAGACATTCATGGAAACACTTAAGTCTCAGAACAAGCCTATAGATACCTATTGGGCACAACTGCCCGAGGGGATGCAGTCCTTCCATCTGAATCTGGCAAGGTGGTATATTTCACAGCAAGCGTGGAAAGCAGCAGAGGATCAGCTTTCCCGTCTGGAGGATTCAGATCAGGCAGAACAATTCCGGGCCCTAATCTCCAGCAGACAGGCGATGGATGTCTTACCGGGTGAAAAACCCGTCGAAGTGACGCAAAACAGGGTTCCGGAAGAAGGTTCAGCGGCATATTACGAAAGGGCCCTTGGAGAGTTGCTCAAGCAAGCCAACTGGACGGAATTGCAGGAGCTCAGTGCAGAAGCCATGGAAACCTATCCGCTGCAGCCTTACTTTTACTATGCCCATGGAATGTCACTGCTAAGGCAGGGCAAAACGGCGGATGCCCTCCCTGTGCTGGAATCAGGTGAGGGGATGTTGTTGGGGGGGACGCAGGTTTCCAGCCTCCTTTACGCCGCCCTTATGGAGACCCATTCAGCGCTGGGCAACAGCGAAAAGGCGAGCCAATACAGAAGTAAATTAAAATCTGGATCGTGAGGATTAAAAGCAGCGTATCGCTTTTGGGGATAGCAGGAATGATTCTCGCCCTGACTTCCTGCAGTTCTACCCGTATCCTTGCGGATGGCGACGTGGATGACAGCCTTTCAATCAAAAGCATCATTCGCAAGCACGAGGCAGGAGATGTGGATTTCAATACCCTGAGCGGCCGGCTGGGTATTGATTACTCAGATGGAGAGGAGGCCCAGCGGGTGACGGTAAGCCTGAGAATGAAACGCAACGAGGTCATCTGGCTAAGCGCCCCACTGGGGGTCATTAAGGTTCTGATCACCCCTGAGCGGGTATCCTTTTACAACAAGCTCAACAACGAGTACTTTGATGGGGACTTTTCATATTTAAATGAATTATTGGGTTCTGAGATTGATTTTGGAAAATTGCAGAACCTCCTGTTGGGTCAGTCCGTAGTTGCCCTGCAGGGACGAAAGTTCGATTTGCAGTACACCCCAGATTCCTATGAGCTAAAACCCAAGCCTTCTTTAGATTTGTACAAGTTATTTCTGAAGATCGAACCAAAGTATTTCCGGCTGGCGTCTCAACAGCTAGCTGAACCAGACCAAAAACGGCTTATGGAGGTGCGATATACCAGCTACCAGGAAGTGCAGGGAGAGTTATTGCCGGACAAGGTACAGATTGCCGCGATAAACCAGCAGGATCGCATTACGATAGGCATTACCTACAAGCAGGTAGAGTTGAACCGGGAACTAAGGTTTCCCTATAAAATACCAAATGGTTTTAATCCAGTAGCGCTGCAGTGAAACAAAGGATGGCTCGCATAGTGACCCGATGGATCGTCTTTGCCGTATTGTTGTTGGGGATGAATCTCCATGCACAGACGGGTGAACAGAAGCAACTGGAGGCACGCAAGGAGCAATTGGAAAACGAGATTCGAGAAATCAATCGACTTCTATTTGCAGAACGGAAGCAAAAGGGAAGTGTGCTGGACCAGATGGAGGCGCTCAATCAAAAGATCAACCGACAGCAGCAATTGATTCGCGTGACCAATCAGCAATCCAACCTGCTCAATCGGCAGATCAACGCGAATATCCGCCATATTTCCAAGTTGCGGGAAGATCTTAAAACACTGAAAGCAGATTACGCACGGATGATCCGCAAGTCCTATGAGAACCGTTCCCAACAGAACCGCTTGCTTTTCCTGATGTCTTCGACAAGTTTTTTCCAGGCTTTCAAGCGCTTGCAGTACATGAAGCAGTATACGCAGTTTCGCAAACAACAGGGAGAGGAAATCGTTGCCAGGACTGAAGAGCTTAACACCTTAAACGCGGACCTTACCCGTCAGCGGAAGGAGAAGGAATTGCTTATAGCCCAGAACAGGAGGGTCAAAGACCAACTCACCCAACAGGTTGCTTCCCAACAAGCGCTTTTGAAAACCATACGCCGAAACGAGAGTACTTATACGGCGGAGATTGAGACCAAAAGAAAAGAGGCAAGGGCTATCGAGAGGGAGATTGAAAGCCTGATTCGCTCCGCTATAGCCGCATCCAATCGCGGACGAGGCGCTGAAGCTTCTTCCTCCAGCCGTTTTGCCCTAACACCGGAAGCCACGTTGATCGCAAATAACTTTTCCGCAAATAAGGGACGTCTGATATGGCCGGTGGAAAAGGGGATCAAAAAGCAGGGGTATGGGGTTTATGCCGACGCGGTCTATCCCGGGATCAAACATCAAAGCAATGGAGTGATCATTGCCACCGACCAGGGAGCCAGGGCCCGTGCTGTTTTTGAGGGGGAGGTTATTGCGGTCCTCGCTGTGCCGGGGGGCAACAAGGGTGTTCAGGTGAAACACGGAAATTTTATCAGCACTTATTACAACCTTTCGGAGCTCTACGTAAAGAAAGGGGACAAGGTGGAGGCGAAGGAGGAGCTGGGAGAGGTATATACCAATCGGTCTAACGGTCTGACGCAACTGAAATTCTATCTGTACCGCGATGCCACCCGCCTGAATCCCGAAGAATGGATCTACAGATTGTAAATTAGGATTGCATGGAACCCATCACAGACATCAACGGAAGTTTTCAATTGCATAATGGGGTATTTATGCCCTACCTGGGTCTTGGGGTCTGGCAGGCCGGGGACGGTGCAGAAGTAGAGCAGGCGGTCACCTGGGCGCTTGAAGCGGGATATCGGCATATCGACACCGCAAGCATTTATCAAAACGAAAGTGGGGTGGGAAAAGCCCTGAATTCGAGTGGAATACCCAGGGACGCACTCTTTGTGGTCAGCAAGGTCTGGAATTCAGACCAGGGCTATGATTCGACCTTAAGCGCTTACCAGGATAGCCTGGACCGTCTGGGCCTTGATTATCTGGATTTATACCTCGTCCACTGGCCGGTGGCGGGAAAGTATAAGGAAACCTGGCGCGCAATGGAAGAATTATACCTTCAGAAAAAGGTTCGCGCCATAGGGGTGAGCAATTTTCTTCAGCACCATCTGGAGGATCTTCAAACCACCTCCCGCATTACACCTATGGTCAATCAAATGGAGTTTCACCCGTATCTGGTACAGCCTGAATTGCTTCAGTATTGCCGTAATAATGGGATACAGTATGAAGCCTGGTCCCCGCTTATGCAGGGGAAAGTGTTCTCCATCGGGGTCTTTGAGGAAATGGCAAACAAATACGGCAAAACCATTGCCCAGATCGTGCTGAGGTGGGACCTGCAAAAGGGTGTGATCACCATCCCAAAATCAGTCAGGAAGGACCGGATTGCCTCCAATGCGGCATTATTTGACTTTGAGCTCTCAGATTCGGATATAGCGCTGCTCGATGCGCAGGATCGGGGAAAACGCTTCGGGCCGAACCCTGATAATTTTGATTTCTGAGCTATTCGAAAAACAATGCCTTCAGTTCGGTGGCCTCATGCGGTTTCATCTTGCCAGCCAGCACAAGGCTGAGCTGCTTCCTTCTAAGGGCCGCTTCAAAACGCTGCTTTTCCAGGTCGGTCTCAGGGGCTATTGGCGGCACCTCTGTGGGGACTCCCGTGTCATCCACTGCGACAAAAGTGTATATAGCCTCATTGGCCTTTGTGCGCTCGCCAGTGAATCGATCCTCTATCCAGACATCGATAAAGACCTCCATGGAGGTCTTGAAAGTCCTCGAGATGGCGGCTTCTACGGTAACAACGCTTCCCAGGGGTACGGATCTGTTGAAAGCCACATGATTCACGGAGGCCGTAACTGAGATCCTCCGGCTATGCCTGCGTGCTGTAATACTGGCCGCCCGATCCATGCGGGCGAGCAACTCCCCTCCGAACAAGTTGTTCAGCGGGTTGGTTTCACTCGGCAATACCAGATCCGTCATGATGGTTCTGGAATCACTGGGCGTCTTAAGTTTCATAAGGAGGCTTTTGGGCAAAGATACATCCTTCCCCTTAGAACTATTTTAAATGAAAACAGAAACTAGCGCTTGGATAGTAGCCAGGCATCCTTGGACTCCTGGGCCCGGATTTCCTTTAGATCCTCCAGGGCTTCTTCAGGATCCGCATAACTGGCAAATACCACCTGGTGCAGTCCGTAGGCGTTCTGGCCGAGATAGCGGGCCGGATAGCCTTTGGAAACCAGCTGACGGACTCGCTTGTCCGCATTCTCCCGGATCCTGTATGCTCCTGCAACGATATGATGTATATCCTGCCTTTTATGAAAGACTTCAAGGGTAACAGAAGGCAACTCTATTGGATCGGTATTGAAGAATGTCGCTTCCTGAATGTTTTTGGAAACTTCCTCCTGTGCTGCAGCATGGACTACGGATTTCGTTTGCAGCCCTTGTTGATAAAGGGAATAGCCACTAAGTCCTGTAGCTACTGCAAGCAGGACCACGGCAGCATATTTAAGCAGTGGCCGCAACCCCCTGACTTCCCTTTTTTCCGGAGTGATGGTAAATGGGATATGCTCCTCGAGCTCTTCTACCTCCTCTTTCATGACTTCCCGGGCCACGGGGCTTCCGATCACCGGGCTGAGCCCGAAGGAAGACAGGAGGTAGTTCGTTCGATCCGCAGGCTCAAAAAGGATTTTTTTCTCAGGACTTAACCTGAACACCCCTAACTGGGGAAACTCCAGCAGTCCTTCAGCATGCAGTTGGTCATTCCAGCGCTTGGCACTCGCTTCCACCTTCTGCAGGGTAGCTTCATAGGAGGCATTTTCCAGATGGGCCATGTGTGAGACCAGCAACCCGTCATTTTTGTCTAATTGCGCATTGAAGGAGATTTCCTTGTACGGCGGATAAAAGGTATTGCTATCCCTTTGCAGGCAGGCCGGCTTAATTTGGCTTAAAAAAGCACCAAAACCAGGAACTACCACACACTGATAGCGATAAAGCAGGGTTGCTATGTGATTTTCCAATCCCATAAAGACAAAGATCAAAAAATTTAACATGCGGAACAACCCGGGTTTTGAGGAATTATTAACACACCTGAGGGATGACCCTTCTACAAACAGCGGTAAATGTCAGAAAATGAGAGTGTTGCATTGCTTCGGCTACACAGCATCCCAGGTATAGGGCCCGTAGGAGCCCGGAAATTAGTGAGGTATTTTGGCAGTGCAGAAGGCATCTTCAGCGAATCCATAAGGTCGCTTTTGCAAATTCCGGGGATTGGACAGATAACCGCTGAAAAGATCCTGGAAGTGCAACATCTGCATGCCGCCAGACGGCAATGGGAGCAGATTCAGCAGTATGGCATCCGCTGCATCCCTTATTGGGAGACGTCCTATCCACATCTGCTGAGGCAATGTGAGGACGCACCCTTGCTCCTGTTCCTAAAAGGGGACATTCCCCTGACCGGTCAAAGATTCGTCAGTATTGTAGGGACAAGGAACATGACTGAATACGGCAAAAGGTGCTGTGAGCAACTGGTAGAAGAATTGGCGCCTTACCGGCCTGTAATCGTAAGCGGGCTGGCCTTTGGGGTCGATATTTGTGCACAACGGGCAGCACTAAGGCATGGTCTTCAAACGATAGCCTGCCTTGCACATGGCCTGGACAGGGTATACCCTGAACAGCACCGGGGCTTTGCGACGGAAATCCTGTCCAGCGGAGGATTGCTTACTGAATTTTCCCTGGGAACCCCTCCGGAGCGCATGCATTTTGTCCGCAGGAATCGAATTATTGCAGGCCTTAGTGAAGCGACCGTGGTCGTTGAATCTGCTTCAGAGGGTGGAAGCCTGATCACTGCAGACCTGGCCTTTGGGTATCACAGGGAAGTCTTTGCGATACCTGGTCGGATGTCAGATCAGTTTAGCAGGGGGTGTAATCACCTGATCAGAGATCAAAAGGCACATTTGATGCAATCGGTGGCCGACCTGGCCCGGGTGATGAACTGGGCGGAAACCACGGAATCCTCCGCGATTAAGAAGAAGACTGGAAATAGTGATGTGGAACTGGGAGTCGAAGAGGGTGGTATTGTTGATTTTCTGGGGAATCGGGAGAACGTATACCTCGATGATATTGCGATTGGGTGCGGCCGCCCTGTGAAGGAGACGGCCACCCTCCTTTTTATGCTTGAAATGAAGGGGATTATCCGCCAAATACCCGGAAATCGATATTCGCTGGCGTCCAGATAAACCGACCCAACGGTCGGAAATGTTTCAGGATTACCCTTTAAATTGGTGCAAAATGGCCAAAATGTGGAGGGAATAGTTCATTTAAAGGGAAAAGTGCCAAAAAGGGGATCTTTCCGGACATTGGATTACAAACTCAACAGTCGGTTTAGGGGTTTTTAATATCCCAGCTTGGATCTGACCCTACCCAAGACCTGATCGGCGACGATTTTAGCCCTCACCGCCCCTTTATGGAGCGCCTGATCGATCTCTTCCCGATGGTCCATATAGTAGTGAAACCGCTCTCTTTCCGTCCTGAACGTTTCCACGATACACTCATACAGCGCCTGTTTGGCATGTCCGTATCCGTAATTCCCGCCCAGGTAATTCTCCCGCATCTTTTCAACATCCGCCTTAGTGGCCAGGATCTGATAGAGGGCAAAAACCGTATCCTTGTCCGGATCCTTTGGTTCTTCCAGGGGGGTGCTGTCGGTGACGATCCCCATGATTTGTTTTCGCAAGGCCTTGTCCGGCAGGAATATATCGATCAGATTCCCCTTGCTCTTGCTCATTTTTTGCCCGTCTGTTCCGGGCACGTACATGGTTTGCTCCTGCACCTTGGCTTCCGGCATCACGAAGGTTTCTCCCGCCTGTGCATGAAACCTCGATGCCACATCACGGGTCATTTCGAGGTGCTGCAACTGATCCTTGCCTACAGGGACGAATTCAGCATCGTACAATAGAATGTCGGCCGCCATTAGCATGGGATATGAGAACAGGCCTGCATTCACGTCTTCCAGCCGGTCTGCTTTGTCTTTAAAGGAATGGGCCAGGGTCAGGCGCTGGTATGGAAAAAAGCAACTGAGATACCATGCCAGTTCCGTCACCTGTGGAACGTCGCTCTGGCGGTAGAATACCGTCTTCTTAACATCCAGGCCAAATGCGAGCCAGGCCGCGGCAGTGGCATAGGTGTTTTCCCTGAGGATCTCCCCATTTTTGATCTGGGTGAGGGAATGCATATCCGCAATGAACAAAAACGATTCATTTTCAGGCCTGTCCGCCATTTCAATGGCAGGGCGAATGGCACCGAGAATATTTCCCAAATGAGGGGTGCCTGTGCTTTGGATTCCAGTTAGAATACGTGGCATATAGGGTGATCTAATGAAGGAGTAAAAGTAAAGCAAATACCACTACCCTTCCAAAATTCTTACTTTTAGCGCATGACAACATTGGTAAGGAAAACCGGTCAGGCCCTTTTTCGAATCTGGTTCTATATCCTGGTGACGATACCCATCCTCCTCTTTGCCCCCTTTTTGATTTTGTTTACCCTCTCAGAGCGCACCTATCCCCAGTTTTTCTGGCTGGCCCGCAATATATGGGCGGCTGTGATCTTATACGGCATGGGCTGTCCGCCAAAGATCACCTATGCACAGCGCCTTGAGCGCGGCAAAAGCTATGTGCTGGTGGCCAATCATAGCAGCATGCTGGATATCATGCTGATGTTGCGCGTTAGCCGCAATCCTTTTGTTTTTGTAGGCAAAAAGGAATTGGCCAACATTCCAATTTTTGGCTTTTTCTACAAACGCGTGTGCATTTTAGTGGACCGGGCAGACAGTCGAAGCCGCTCTTCAGTCTATCGGAGGGCCCAACGTCGCCTGCAGGACGGATTGAGCATTTGCATCTTTCCCGAAGGAGGGGTGCCGGATGAATCCGTGATCCTGGACACCTTTAAGGACGGGGCATTCAAAATGGCCATCGCCCATCAGATTCCCATCGTCCCGGTCACCTTTTTCGACAACAAACGCAGGTTTCCATTTCGGTTTTTTGGCGGCTCACCGGGACCGCTGCGCACCTGGGTGCATTCGTTTTACCAAACTACGGGGCTGGGCATCCCGGACACGATTTCATTGAACAGGGCCGTACGCAAGAAACTCCTGGACAGCCTCCTGGCCGGGCCCGCTAGCACGGGTCCTGAACCGGCCACAAATCGCCCTGGAACAAGGGGCTAATTAATAACATACCTTTTGGTATATTAAAACCTGAAGTTTAATCCGCTATAAATCCCAATCGAATAAGGGTTGAAGTTCCCGGAAGTTTGAGAGAAGGTGTTTAGCTGGTATTTAAACATGGGCTGGAGATTGAGCTCAAAACTTGAATTCAATCGGTAAAAGAAGCCCAGGCCAAAGTTCGTACTGAAATTCAGTGAATTCATGTTGGTAGCCTCTCCAATCTCCGTGACCGTGCCTGAAGATTCCAGACTAACGGAATTGTCAATTAAGAAAAGTGAACTCATCCCTCCAATGAGGTCCATTCCGAATTTTTTATCGATCAGGCTAAATTGCATTTCCAGCGGAACCTCAAGATAACCGAATTCCTGTACCATCTGCCCTTGTCTGGCCGGACTGGGGGCAGATACGTCTGCCGCACTGGGCTCCATGGGAGTGGGGTCATTCACCATACTTTGAACCACCAGGCTTTTGGATTCCTCCGAATAACTGATCGTTCGGATCAGGGAACTGGGCCTGGCCGTGGGAGAGGAAGTAAAACCAACTTGCTCCGTGTTGTATCCATAGTCCACTCGATGCACACCGGATCGAATGCGGAGCTTTTTCGAAACCTTGTAGGAAACCTGCAGTCCGTAGCTCATATTCATGGTACCGGATTTTGAGTTATCCACGAAGTTGGAAGCAATGGGGGACCCATCCCCGAAAGAGTTGAAATAGACCGGTGCTATACTCGGCCCAAGACTCCATTTCTCGTCCTCTTCCTCGACTTCAGCAACTTCATTTGCCTCCTCAATGGCTTCAAAAATGGATTTTTTCTCCCCAGCCGCTTTTTCTTCGGGATTTTCCTGTGTTGCCACTTCCTGATCCACAACAAGCGGAATACCTGCCTGAGCAGATTGGTCAGTTTGCCTTGATGGCGGTTCTTTGTCGGCTGCTGCAAGGGCTGAACGCTCCGAGGCGGTTGCGGAAATCTCCGATTGTGGTTTGGAATCTGTGCTTCCTTTTTCTACCGGTTGATCCCTGCCGTCAGCCCTGGAGCCCGCCGCGAGCGAATTGTTTAAGCGGTTGGCATCCCTGTCAACAACATAATCATTCACCCGGTCTTTTGGTGTGGAAGCAACTCCGGGAGCATCCGTCCCGGAAGCTTCAGATTCCCTGTCCGCCAGCTTCCCGCCTTGCTTCTCCACAGGGAAACGTTCCTCATTTTGCAAGTTGGTCTCGTCTTCCAGGTCCTTTTTAGAGGGCTCCTGCTCTGTGTTCACAACCCCTGGAAGTTCGGTCTGCGTTGTGTTCCAGGGTGCAATCAGGAAGAGGGCAAACAACAATACAGCCGCAGCTGCCCCCCAACGCCACCAGAGTGGTACCACGCGGGATTTCTTTTTTTTCTGGTCAAGGTCGGAACGGATTCGGTCCCATACCTGAGGATCGGGATGTTCCCGGTAATCCCCCAGATGCTCCTGGAATAATTTGTCCAATTCTTTATTGTCCATCGATATGATGTTAGGCTATTTGTTTTTTTTTTAGAATCTTTTCCTGCAGGATCATCCGAGCCCGGGACAGATTCGATTTGGAGGTCCCTGTTGAGGTTCCCAAAATCTCGCTGATCTCCTTATGCGAATATCCATCAAGCACATACATGTTGAAGGTGATCCGGTATTTGTGAGGCAGCTCCTGAATATATTGCAGCAACTGTCCCAGAGATACCTCCAGTTCTTCTCCGGTCCTGCGATCTTCGCCTTGATCTTCCACGGGTGCGAGCAGGGAGAGGGGGTCCTTTTTTCGGTATTTCTGAAGGACGGTGTTGATGGTAATGCGTTTTAACCAGCCTTCAAAAGAACCTTTGGACCCATATTGATGCATTTTTTCATAGATCGTCATAAAACTGTCGTGCAGGTTGTCCTCTGCCTCAGTCTTGTTTCTGGAGTACTTCAGACAGACCCCAAAGAGCACAGGGGCATAGGTCCTGTAGAGGAATTCCTGGGCTTCCCGGTTTCCTTTAATACATTTTCGTATGAGTTCCTGCTCTGTCAAGATGCTGCTAGGGTTACGTGGAGAATGCCAGATCAGGGTACGACAGGGACTTCAATTTCCAGAAATTGGGGCTCTCCCAATTCATTTTCTCCGGTCCAAAAACGAAACACGTACGTTTCCGAATAGAGACAAGTGAATTCAAAGCTGGCCCGGGCCTCTGTAACGATCTCGGCACAAGCCACTTCGACCTGCTCAGTTCCTATAGCCACTACCTGTCTTGTGGTAGTGCCCTCTGAGGTTATGTTGAAACCTTCAAATTCTGTACATCCGTTGGTCTCAAGCACGGTTACTTCCACCTGGTATGTCTCGCTCAGCCTGAATGCTTCAGGCATATCCACATCAACAACCTGTAAGGTAACAAAATGGTAGCTAACTTCATCTTCACCAATCTCACAGGCATTCAATACCAATACCAAGGCAATCGCCTTAAGTACATTCCAAAGGGTTCTCATAGGCAGCATCTCCCGTAAACTCCAATAGTTAGATGTGCGTTTGTGGTAAAGGTTGCTTGATTTTCAGCGGGGAATAAAAAAGGTCAGTCTTTGAGGGCCTTAATGGCTTCCACAATTTTCCCCTCGAGTTCTTCCATGAGTTCAGGGTTGTCCAGCAGCAGGGCTTTCACAGCATCGCGGCCCTGTCCGAGCTTGGTGTCCCCGTAACTGAACCAGGAACCACTTTTCTTGATAATTTCATAGGCCACTCCCAAATCCAGGATTTCGCCCACTTTGGAGATTCCTTCGCCATACATAATGTCAAACTCGGCGGTCTTGAAGGGCGGAGCGACCTTGTTTTTGACGACCTTGACCCGGGTCTTATTACCTTGTACAACCCCGTCGGAGTCCTTGATCTGCGTTGAGCGACGGATATCCAGACGTACAGAAGAGTAGAATTTCAGGGCATTCCCCCCTGTGGTGGTTTCAGGGTTACCAAACATGACCCCTATCTTTTCCCGCAGCTGGTTGATAAAGATCACGGTGCTATGTGTTTTGCTGATAGATCCCGTGAGCTTTCGGAGTGCCTGTGACATCAGGCGGGCGTGAAGCCCCACCTTGGAATCTCCCATCTCACCTTCGATCTCGCTTTTTGGCGTCAGGGCAGCCACAGAATCGATGATAATGATATCAATAGCCCCTGAGCGAATCAGGTTATCTGTGATTTCAAGGGCCTGTTCCCCATGGTCCGGCTGTGAAATGATCAGATTGTCAATATCCACTCCGAGCTTTGCCGCATAAAACCGGTCAAAAGCGTGTTCCGCATCGATAAAAGCAGCAATTCCCCCAGCGCGCTGAGCCTCTGCAATGGCATGGAGGGTAAGGGTAGTCTTACCGGAAGACTCGGGCCCGTAAATCTCGATGACCCTTCCTCTGGGATATCCTCCCACACCGAGGGCCAGGTCAAGGCCAAGGGAACCTGAAGGAATAACCTCCACATCCTGAACCACATCGTCCCCCATCTTCATCACGGCACCTTTTCCATAGGTTTTGTCCAGTTTGTCAAGGGTGAGTTTAAGGGCTTTCAGTTTCGCTTCTTTCTCATTGCTCATAAGTCTTCTCAATTTTTTATGGAAGGCTAAATTACCATTTCTTTTCCCATTATCACAATGGCCAAAGCAACCTTTTCCTGCTCTTGGTATCTTTTAAAAAAATCCGCCTCAAGCGGTAAATTTAAGTCCTAAAACTGCAAAGCGCATTCAGTACATTGCTATGAAAAAAAGTGTCTGTGCAGTCCCGCCAGAGCCCTGAAAGCATTTCAGGGCTCTTTTTTTCCTTGTAATTCAACGGATTGACTATTTTTGGGCTTTCTATTTCTTTCAACTTAACACATTGGTATAGCATGCAACTGTACAATACGCTAAGTGCAAAAGAAAGAGAAGCTCTTATTGAGGAAGCCGGCAAGGACCGACTCACCATCTCTTTCTATAAATACGCACACATCGGGAATCCCCAGATCCTGAGAAACCATCTTTTTATCCATTGGAACGAGCTGGATGTCCTCGGGCGGATCTATGTTGCCAACGAGGGGATAAATGCCCAACTCTCCGTTCCTGCAGAGAATTTCAACGCCTTCAAGGAACATCTGGACAGTATTTCCTTTTTGAACGGAGTCCGGTTGAATATTGCCGTGGAACAGGACAACAAATCATTTCTTAAACTCAAGGTCAAGGTGCGCCACAAGATCGTTGCCGATGGATTGAACGACCGCAGCTTCGATGTTACCAACAAGGGTATACATGTCGATGCCGAGCAATTCAATCAACTTGTGGAAGACCCCGATGCCATCGTGGTGGACATGAGGAATCACTATGAAAGTGAGATTGGGCATTTTGAGAACGCCATTACCCCTGATGTGGACACCTTTAGGGATTCCCTGGATCTCATTGAAGCCGAGTTGCGGGAACACAAGGAAGACAAAAAACTGGTCATGTACTGCACAGGCGGGATACGATGCGAAAAGGCCAGCGCTTATTACAAGCACAAGGGATTCAAGCAGGTATACCAGTTGGAGGGGGGTATTATTGAATATACCCGTCAGGTTCGCGACAAAGGCATGGAGAATAAATTCCGCGGGAAGAACTTTGTCTTTGACCACAGAAGGGCAGAACGCATTTCCGATGAGATCGTTTCCAATTGCCATCAGTGTGGAAAGCCTTGCGACACGCATATTAATTGCGCTAATGAGGGATGTCACCTCCTCTTTATCCAATGTGATGAATGTGCTGATAAAATGGATAATTGCTGTTCTGATGCCTGTAAGGAAATCATTGCACTTCCCTATGAGGAGCAGAAGAAGCTTCGAAAAGGGAAGGAAAAGAGCAACCTGATCTTCAAAAAAGGGCGGTCTGAGGTCCTGAAGTTTAAAAAATCCGGGGCATTTAAGCAGGTCCTTCAGCTCAAGGATTGATCGATCACCCAACACGGGGGATTTGGGACTTCTGCTGAGACCGGATTACTGGGGGGCAAGACTAGGGGGATCGCTCACTGAATTTGCGAATTTAGCAACCAGGAGGCAATAACGGGCTTTTATTACACTTCAAAATTATTCTATCTTTACACGAGTAAACGATTTATGAACCTGTTTCTGCCAGGGCACATGTGCTTCCTGGTGGAATTGAGATAAAACATATGGGGTGTAGCAGTTGTTCAACCGGCAAGGATGGACAGCCGCGCGGATGTAGGAACAACGGTACCTGCGGTACGGATGGCTGTAATAAACTTACCGTTTTTGACTGGCTGTCCAACATGTCGCTACCTGCCGGAGCGCAGGCGTTCGACGTGGTGGAAGTACGGTTTAAAAACAGCAGAAAGGAGTTCTTCAGAACTACAGAAGGCCTTTCCCTTTGTATAGGGGATGTAGTGGCCACTCAGGCAAAATCCGGACATGATGTCGGCATTGTGACCCTTACCGGGGAACTGGTACGGGTGCAAATGCGCAAAAAGAAAGTCCCGAATGATAATTCCCTCCCCAAGGTCTACAGAAGAGCGACTCAACGCGATATCGACAAGTGGGAAAAGTTCCGGGGGAAGGAAGAGGAGATCAAGAAGCGTTCCCGGGAGATGGCCATTATCCTAGGGTTGGAAATGAAGATCTCCGATGTCGAATTCCAGGGAGATGGCTCAAAGGCGACCTTTTATTACACCTCGGAGGAACGGGTGGATTTCAGGCAACTCATCAAGGATATGGCCAAGGCTTTTGGCATTCGCGTAGAGATGAGACAAATAGGCTACCGGCAGGAAGCACAGCGACTCGGAGGTATTGGGTCCTGTGGGCGCGAACTTTGCTGTTCTACCTGGCTTACGGATTTCAGGTCGGTTACCACCGCGGCAGCCCGATATCAACAACTTTCCCTTAATCCGCTGAAGCTGGCCGGGCAATGCGGCAAGCTGAAATGTTGTCTGAATTACGAATTGGACACTTATCTGGATGCACTGAAGGATTTTCCTCCTTCGGACTCGAAATTGCAGACAGAAAAAGGTATGGCCTTTTGCCAGAAAACGGATATTTTCAAAGGCATTCTCTGGTTTTCCTACAAGGACGATCCAGCTGTCTGGCACTCCCTTACCAAAGACCAGGTACTCCAGATACTGGAAATGAATCGCCAGAAAAAGAAAGCGGCCAGCCTGGAGGAGTATTCGGCAGTGAATTATACCAGTGATGAAGTGGCATTTGAGAATCCGGTAGGCCAGGACAGCCTGACGCGCTTCGATCGTCCCAAGAGGAAAAAACGCCGGAAGAAGCGCAAGAACAGAAAGGGAAGTAACCAGAAAAAAATGTCCCGGAATGCATAGGATAATCATTTTGCTGGGGTTGCTCATACTGGGGGTTTCCTGTACCGGAAACCTGGCCTACAGCACCTTCCAGTCGACCAGCGGGGGGAGCTGGGGCAGGCAGGAGGTCATGGAATTCTCCTTTTCAGAGCTGGATTCCCTACAGTCTTACAATATGTTTATCACCCTTCGGAATGATGGCACCTATCCCTATAGCAATCTCTTTGTGATCGCTGAAATGACCAGTCCGGAGGGGATTTCCCAAAGGGATACCCTGGAATATCAAATGGCCGACGCTGAAGGGAATTGGCTGGGCAGCGGATACGGAAGCGTTAAGGAAAACAAGTTATGGTATCGGGAAAACGTCGTTTTTCCGGATTCGGGCGTATATAAGATATCTGTGTCTCATGCCATGCGTAAAAACGGAAGTATTGAGGGCATCGAGGAACTTCCGGGCGTTTTGGACGTGGGCCTTCAGATTGAGAAGAACGGAATGGATTGATGGCAAAAAGTCGAAAGAAAAAACAAACGAGTCCCTTTAAACCCTTTATAAAGGCATTCTGGATCTTGTTTGCCGCCGGGGTCCTCTCGGTAGCGCTTGTATTCCTTCTTGCAGCCTGGGGGGTATTTGGGGAGATGCCTACTTTTGAGAGGCTTGAGAACCCACAAACAAATCTGGCCACGGAAATCATTTCTTCTGATGGAAAAACGCTGGGCAAATTCTTCCTGGACGACAACCGAACGGATGTACCCTACTCAGATCTTCCTCAGAATCTCGTTCAGGCATTGATTGCCACAGAGGATGCGCGATATTATGACCACTCCGGGATCGATGCACGCGGTACTTTGCGGGCAGTCATCTTCCTGGGGCAGCGCGGAGGGGCCAGTACCATATCCCAACAGCTTGCGAGGCAACTGTTCGTCGGGGTTCGTTCGAAGAACGTTGTGGAGGCAGTGCTCCAGAAGGTTAAGGAATGGGTAATCGCCACCCGGTTGGAACGGAATTACACCAAGGAGGAGATCATAGCCATGTACCTGAACATCTATGATTTCAACTACAATGCAGATGGCATTCGGTCTGCTTCCCGCATTTACTTCGGCAAAGAACCCAGCGACCTGAAAATTGAGGAATCTGCCATGCTTGTGGGGATGCTTAAAAACTCTTCCCTCTACAACCCGATCCGGAGGGAGGATCTCACCCTTGAGAGGCGAAATACGGTACTTTCCCAGATGGCCAAATACGATTTTATCACGGAAGAGGAACGGGATTCGCTGGTAGCCCTTAGAATGGATATCAATTTCAATCCTGAGAACCACCGGGAAGGTTTGGCGACCTACTTTCGGATGTACCTCCAGCGCTGGCTCAAGGACTGGATAGCCGAAAATCCCAAGCCGGCTGAGCCTGGAGAACGCGATACCTGGAACATTTACCTGGACGGCCTCAAGGTATACACGACCATTGATTCCCGTATGCAGGCCAATGCAGAATCGGCGGTTCAGGACCATATGAAGCGTCTGCAGGCAGAGTTTTTTGTGCAGAACACCCCCGATAGAAACCCTACGACCCCGTTCCTGGAGTTGTCCTCAGACGAGATCAAGGCCATTATGGACCGGGCGATGAAGAATTCTGCCCGCTGGCGTGCGATGAAAAGACAGGGGAAGTCTGAAGAGGAGATTAGGGCCTCCTTTAACAAACCGACAGAGATGACAGTCTTTGACTGGAATGCCCCTACCATGGAGAAGGATACCGTCATGACTCCGCTGGACTCTATCCGCTACTACAAAACCTTCCTGAGGGCTGCGATGATGTCCATGGAACCGCAGACAGGCCATGTCAAAGCCTGGGTGGGCGGACTGAATTACAGGCATTTTCAATACGACAATGTTATCCAGGGGTCCAGACAGGCCGGCTCCACCTTCAAGCCTTTTGTGTATGCCGCAGCCATCGACCAGCTAAGGCGATCCCCCTGTGACAGCCTCCCGGACACACAGTATTGCATCGAAGCCAACAAGCATGGAAATCCGGAACCCTGGTGCCCGAAGAATTCCAATGGAAAATACTCTGGCCGCAGTTATACCCTAAGAAACGCCCTCGCAAATTCTGTCAATACCGTGACGGCCCAACTTATCGATGAGGTGGGTCCGAAACCCGTGGTCTCCATCGTCAAGAACCTGGGACTTACCGGTGAGATTCCGGAAGTTCCCTCCATTGCGCTTGGGACACCAGATTTCAATGTATATGAGATGGTTGGGGCCTACGGTGCCTTTGCCAATCAGGGGGTTTATGTCAAACCCGTAATGGTCATGCGCATCGAGGACCGCAATGGGACAGTGGTCTATGAGTATACCCCGGAAACCAAAGATGTTTTGAGCAAGGATGTGGCCTATGCCATGGTAGACCTGCTCAAAGGGGTTACAGAGGGAGGTTCGGGGACACGCCTCCGGCACACCTCCGCCAAGAACAATTCTGTTTATAAAGAAATCATCACCGGATATCCATACGAATTCACAAATCCCATTGCCGGCAAAACAGGGACTACCCAGAATCAGAGCGATGGGTGGTTTATCGGGATGGTGCCGAACCTGGTTACCGGGGTCTGGGTTGGGGGAGAAGACCGGTCAACACATTTTAAAAGCATACTGTACGGACAGGGTGCCTCCATGGCGCTGCCGATCTGGGGGCTGTACATGAAGGAGAACTATGCGAATGAAGACCTGCATCTTTCCATGGAGGATTTTGAGGCTCCTGAAGAAATGACCATTCGGCTGGATTGCAGCAAACCCCTTGAAGAAGAGGAGGAAAGCCAGGAACTGGAGGACGATCTTGAAGATCTGGAGTTCTGACCTGAAGCGATTTCAATTCAATAACACAAAGGAAAAACCGAAGTTCAAATGATTCTTAAAACGGTTTCGGATGCGCAGGCAGCTTTGGAGGGAGTTCAGGATGGCATGACCCTGATGTTGGGTGGATTCGGCCTTTGTGGGATTCCGGAAAATGCAATTTCAGAGCTGGTTCGGCGGGGAGTCAGTGGGCTCACCTGTATCAGCAATAACGCCGGAGTGGATGACTTCGGGCTCGGGTTGCTGCTTCAAAAACGTCAGATCGCAAAAATGATTTCCTCTTATGTAGGGGAGAATGACGAGTTCGAAAGACAGATGCTCAGCGGAGAACTCGAAGTGGAACTTACCCCTCAGGGCACCCTGGCTGAGAAATGCCGCGCGGCACAGGCAGGCATCCCTGCATTTTACACCCCTGCAGGATACGGGACAGAGGTAGCGGAAGGTAAGGAAACCAGGGAGTATAACGGTAAGATGTATGTGCTGGAAGAGGCCTACCGGGCAGATTTTGCTTTTGTCAAGGCCTGGAAAGGTGATGAGGCCGGAAATTTGATTTTCAGGGGTACGGCCCGGAATTTTAACCCCTGCATGTGCGGGGCTGCCGGGATCACCGTTGCAGAAGTGGAAGAACTCCTGCCTGCAGGGGCCCTGGACCCCAATCAGATCCATATTCCCGGAATATTCGTCAATCGGATTTTCCAGGGCAGGCAATACGAAAAGCGAATCGAACAACGAACCGTACGTAAGAAGTAAAGCATGTTGGATAAGAACGGCATTGCCAGGAGAATTGCCAGGGAAGTCAAGGACGGGTATTACGTCAATCTCGGCATTGGGATCCCCACCCTGGTGGCCAATTTTGTACGAGACGACATACAGGTGGAATTCCAAAGTGAGAATGGTGTCCTTGGGATGGGGCCTTTTCCCTATGAGGGAGAGGAAGATCCGGACATCATCAATGCAGGGAAACAGACCATTACCACACTTTCCGGGGCCTCCTTTTTCGATTCAGCCACGAGCTTTGCCATGATACGGGGCCAACATGTGGACCTTACCATCCTGGGAGCGATGGAGGTAGCCGAAAATGGGGATATCGCCAATTGGAAGATCCCCGGCAAAATGGTGAAGGGGATGGGAGGAGCCATGGACCTGGTAGCTTCCGCTGACAATATTATTGTGGCCATGATGCATACCAACAAGGCAGGAAAATCCAAACTGCTCAAGCGGTGCACCCTGCCGCTGACCGGAGTGAATTGCGTCAAAAAGATCGTAACCAATCTGGCGGTGCTGGAGGTGACCCCCGATGGATTCCTTTTGCTGGAAAGGGCTCCCGGAGTTTCCATTGAGGCGATTCAGGAGGCTACCGAAGGGCAGCTTACCATTCCGGCTGAGGTCCCTGAAATGGAGTTGTAATTCCCTCTGAAAGTTCCTTCTTTCAAGTTTTTAAAGGTTCACTGCACTTTATCGAATTTTTACAACATTCCCTGGGGGAATTCGTTCTTAGGGCATAGATTTCAACCATTCATTTGTACGAAACCTATCAAACCCAGGAGCTATGGAATCCCACATCAATGTTGCAGAAAAAGAGGAAATACAGGTGTACCACAATGACTTTATCAGCGGTATGTTGCGGCTGGTGAAGAAATTGTTCACCCTCTAACACCCCTGCATTCGACAATTACTCCTTGCAGGTCAAGGATCTTACCTGTTTAAATCTTTAGGCGTATTCCGTACCTTGGGTCCATGGAATCGCCCATTCTTGCTCCATGCTCTCTTGCAGACCTCGAAACCCTGCAGCAGCTTTCCAGGCAAACGTTTTCGGATTCTTTTGAGGCACAGAACGACCCGGAGGACTTCAGAAAGTACCTTCAGGAAGCCTTCAATCTGGACAGACTTCGGGCTGAGCTGGAAAACCCCAATAGTCGTTTTTTCTTTCTTCGGGTATCTGACCAGATCGCCGGATACACCAAAATCAATATAGCAGGTGCTCAAACCGAGCTTCAGGACCCTCACGGAATGGAGATCGAGCGGATCTACGTCCTGAAATCCTTTCAGGGAAGGGGGCTTGGCAGCTGGATGCTCAGGGCACTTCAGGTCCTGGCTATTGAAGAGGATATGGAGTATTTGTGGCTGGGCGTTTGGGAAGAAAACCAGGAAGCCATCCGGTTCTATTTACGACATGGATTTGTTACATTTGGAAAACACCCATACTATATAGGCTCCGACCGACAGATGGACTGGATGATGCGTTTTCAGCTGCCACCCCGGAACCCCTAACATTATTTGAAAAATTATGGCACGAAATCTTATTGCATGTTTATTCTTCCTGCTCCTATCCCTAACGGCCATGGGACAGGGAAATTACTATTATCCACCTATGGGGGCAACCTGGGAGTCCCGGAGCCCGGCAGATTTCAACCTGGATGCCAGCGCACTTCAGGAGGCGGTCAACTATGCGGAAACCCATGAATATTCGGGGGCAAAGGACCTTAGACGAGCTATTTTAAAAGGATTTGAACGGGAACCCTATCACGAGATCCTCGGTCCGGTCAAGAAACGGGGAGGTCCCGCGGGGATGATCCTCAAAAACGGTTATGTGGTCGCTTCCTGGGGGGAGACCCGCCGGGTGGATATGACCTTCAGCGTGACCAAAAGCTTCCTTTCCACGGTGGCAGGCCTTGCCAACGACCGGGGTATGCTGAGGGCCACGGATGACCTTGTGGGCGACTATGTCTGGGACGGAACCTTTGAGGGCGCACACAATTCCAAAGTAAAATGGTCTCATTTGCTTCAGCAGAATTCTGACTGGTCGGGAAGCCTGTGGGGAATAAAGGATTGGGCAGACCGTCCACCCAGGGAAGGGGGCGTAGATGACTGGAGGTACAGGACTTTGAGAGAGCCGGGAACCGTCATGGAGTATAACGATGTCCGGGTAAATGTGTTGGCATACAGCCTGACACACCTCTGGCGGGAACCCCTGCCTGCGGTTTTGAAACGGGAACTCATGGACCCCATTGGCGCATCCACTACCTGGAGGTGGTTCGGGTATGATCACGCCTGGACGGTCATAGACGGGTATCGGATGAAATCGGTGACCGGTGGCGGGCACTCTGGTGGCGGGATCTTTATTTCTGCCGAGGATATGGCACGGTTCGGGCTTTTATTTCTCTCTGAGGGCACCTGGGACGGAAAGCGGATACTGTCTGAGGATTGGATCCGGGAAGCCACTACCCCGTCGAAGCCCAATCCCAATTATGGGTATATGTGGTGGCTGAATCAACCCGGGGACCGGAATTGGGAAGGGGTGCCGGAGTCCGTTTACTATGCAGCCGGATTTGGCGGAAATTTTATTGTTGTGGCCCCTGAACAGGATCTGGTCATGGTCCTGCGATGGCTGGAGCCCTCAGAGATAGGAGCGTTTGTGCGAAGGGTATTTGCCTCCCTTCCTTAAAGCCGGCAGAGGATTTCGGAGGCGCGCAACAGGGTGTCATCCGTTTTTGCAAAACAAAAGCGAAGCTGCTTAAAATCCCTTCGGTCCAGGTTGAATACGGAGGTGGGGATACTGGCTACTCCAAAATCCCGCGTTAGCGCCTCTGCGAAGCGCACATCGTTCTCCTGGCTGATCCTGGAGTAATCCAGAAGTTGAAAATACGTACCCTCCGAAGGCGTGAATCCAAAGCGGGAATTTTCAAGGGCCTGCAGGAAAAGGTCCCTTTTCCTTTGAAAGAAAGGCCCCAGGCCTTCATACCTGGAGGGGTCCTCCAGATATTCCTTCAGCGCCCGTTGAGCGGGATGATTCACAGAAAAAACAACAAATTCATGGATCTTTCTGAATTCCTTCATCAAATGATCCGGAGCAAGGCAATAGCCCATTTTCCAGCCGGTGATATGGAAGGTCTTCCCAAAGGAAGCACAAATAAAGGAACGCTCCTTTAAGCCGGGGAACTTACATATGCTTTCATGCATCCGGCCATCAAAGACGAGGTGTTCATAGACCTCGTCACTCAGCACCAGGGTATTGGTGTCCTGGAGGTGATTCTCCAGGGAAATCAGGTCGGCCTTGCTAAGGATCGCCCCGCTCGGGTTGTGGGGCGTGTTGATGATGACCATCCGGGTCTTTGGATTCAGGACCTTGCGGAAAGCCTCCCAGTCAATGCGATATTCAGGGGCTTCCAGCTGCAATAAGACAGGGATCCCACCTGCAGCCTTTACGGTGGGTTCATAGCAGTCATAGGCCGGCTTGAAAATAATGACTTCATCTCCCGGGAACACCGTGCTGCTTATGGCCGTATAGATGGCCTGGGTGGCCCCTGCCGTGAGGGTGACCTCTTTTTCAGGATGATAGTCCGCACCGTAAAGCCGGGCCGTTTTTTGGGCAATCGCCTCGCGAAGGGAGTAAATGCCACCCATGGGGGCGTATTGGTTGTAAGGCCCCTGAAGCGCTTTCTGCATCAGCCGGATAAGCTCGGGGTCCACGTCGAAATCCGGAAAACCCTGAGAAAGGTTTATCGCCTGATGGGCTAAGGCCATCTGGCTCATTTTCGTGAAAATAGACGTTTCCAGGTCGGGTAATTTGGAGGGGAGCTTAGGGATCACAAAAGAGATTTTACCTAAAAATAAAAAATCCCGGTCGCCTGAGCGCCGGGATTCCCATTATTCTTCAGGGGGTTATCCTTTTGTTGCGGCCATCAGGTATTCCCTGTTCATCCGCGCGATGTTTTCCAGGGAAATTCCTTTTGGGCATTCCACTTCACAAGCCCCCGTATTGGTACAGTTCCCAAATCCTTCCAGGTCCATCTGCCGCACCATGTTCTGAACCCTCTCGGTGGCTTCCACCCGTCCTTGCGGCAGGAGCGCAAATTGGGAGACTTTGGCAGAGGTAAACAACATGGCACTTGCATTTTTGCATGCGGCAACACAGGCCCCGCATCCGATGCATGTCGCTGCAGCAAATGAATCCTCTGCTTTATCCTTTTCAATGGGGATGGCATTGGCATCCACCGTATGTCCTGAAGTATTTACTGAAATATATCCTCCTGCCTGTTGGATCCTGTCGAAGGCCGTACGGTCTACCATAAGGTCCTTGATCACGGGGAAGGCCGTGGCCCTGAAAGGCTCGATTACGATGGTGTCCCCGTCGTTGAATCTTCGCATATGGAGCTGGCAGGTGGTGATCAGGCGGTCCGGACCGTGAGGTTCTCCGTTGATCATCAGGGAACAAGTGCCGCAGATACCTTCCCGGCAATCGTGGTCAAATACCACAGGTTCTTCCCCTTTTTGGATAAGCTGCTGATTCAGCACATCCAACATTTCCAGAAAAGACATGTCTCCCTCGATGCCATCGATAGGATATTCCATCAGTTTCCCCTTGGAATTGGCGTCTTTCTGTCTCCAGATTTTTAAGAGTAATTTCATAGCTTTTTTCTTATGGCTGCCCTGCTGAAATCCCAGGTAATGCCGTGGTATTATTTATAGCTTCTGGTTTTCAGTTCTACATTTTCGAATTCCAGCTCTTCCTTGTGGAGTGCTGCATCCTTTGGCTCCCCTTTATATTCCCAGGCGGAGACGAAACGGAAGTTCTCATCATCCCGAAGGGCTTCACCTTCTTTTGTCTGATATTCCTCCCGGAAATGGCCTCCACAAGATTCATTCCGCACCAGGGCATCCTTGGCAAAAAGTTCCCCAAGTTCCAGGAAATCGGCAACCCTGAAAGCCTTTTCCAGTTCGGGATTTACCTCATCCATGCTGCCTGGAATCCGGACATTTTTATAGAAATCCCTGCGGAGTTCAGCGATTTCTTCAATCGCCTCTGTAAGCTCCTTCTCATTTCGGGACATTCCGCATTTGTTCCACATGATCTTCCCGAGTTTCTTGTGGTAGTAGTCCACCGGGTTCTCCCCTTTGGCATCCAGCAGGCGCTGCAAACGTTCCCGCACGTCTGCTTCAGTCTTTTCAAAGGCCTCACTCTCAGTAGAAATGGGCCCGGTGCGAATATCATCGGAAAGGTAGTCCCCGATGGTGTATGGCAGAACAAAATAACCATCCGCCAGACCCTGCATCAGGGCAGAAGCCCCAAGGCGGTTGGCCCCGTGGTCGCTGAAATTCGCCTCCCCGGTACAATAGCACCCAGGGATGGTGGTTTGCAGGTTGTAATCGACCCAAAGCCCTCCCATGGTATAATGGACGGCAGGGTAGATCATCATAGGGGTCTTATAGGGGTTTTCGTCCACAATTTTTTCGTACATCTGGAACAGGTTGCCGTATTTGGCTGCGATCACTTCTTCTCCCAATCGGGTTATGGTCGCCTGGTCCGGTTCCTTCATTCCGGAAGTGAGCGCCTTTTCTTCACCATAGCGCTGAATGGCCGCGGCAAAATCCAGGTAAACGGCTTCTCCCGTCTTGTTCACCCCAAAACCGGCATCACAACGTTCTTTGGCAGCCCTGGAGGCAACATCACGAGGGACCAGGTTCCCAAAGGCCGGATAACGGCGCTCCAGATAGTAATCCCGATCCTCCTCGGGGATCTGGGTAGGTTTCAATTTCCCTTCCCGTATGGCTTTAGCATCTTCCAGCTTCGCAGGCACCCAGATCCGACCGTCATTCCTCAGGGATTCAGACATCAGGGTAAGCTTGGACTGATGGTCCCCGGAAACCGGGATACAGGTTGGGTGTATCTGCGTGAAACACGGATTGGCAAAAAAGGCACCTCTGCGGTGTGCGCGCCAGGCCGCCGTAACATTGCTGCCCATGGCATTGGTAGACAGGTAAAATACGTTCCCGTAACCCCCGGTAGCCAGCACGACGGCATGGGCGGCATGCCGTTCGATTTCACCGGTTACCATGTCACGTGCAATGATCCCACGGGCCTTGCCATCCACCAAAACCACATCCAGCATTTCATGCCGGGTATAGGATTTTATTTTCCCGCGGTTGATCTGACGGTTCATGGCGGCATAGGCCCCTAATAGGAGTTGCTGGCCTGTCTGCCCTTTGGCGTAGAAGGTTCTCGAAACCAGGACCCCGCCAAACGAGCGGTTGTCCAGCAGCCCTCCGTATTCACGGGCAAAAGGCACGCCCTGGGCCACACATTGATCGATGATGTTTACGGATTCTTCCGCAAGCCGGTAGACATTGGCCTCCCGGGAGCGGTAATCCCCTCCCTTGATCGTATCGTAAAACAGGCGGTATGGGCTGTCCCCATCCCCCTGGTAATTCTTGGCCGCGTTGATCCCTCCCTGTGCGGCGATACTGTGCGCCCGTCTGGGAGAATCCTGATAGCAAAAGGTCTTTACATTGTAACCCAGTTCAGCCATCGTGGCAGCAGCGGAGGCGCCTGCCAGCCCGGTTCCCACAATGATCACATCAATGTTGCGCTTATTGGCGGGATTTACCAGGTTGATTTCGTTCTTATGCTTGGTCCATTTTTCAGCCAGGGGGCCGGAAGGGACTTTCGAATCGAGAATTCCCATAATTAATGCGTTAAGGGGTTTAGGTGGTGGTACAGGGCGATGAATATGAACAACAAGGGGACCACTATGGCATACAGCCGGGTGAAATTCCTGATGGCAGGAGAGTATTTGTTGTTGAGTCCCATCGTCTGGAAGGAGGATGCAAATCCATGCCAGAGGTGAAGGGAAAGCAACACAAAGGAGATCACATAGATCACGGTTCTCCACATGGGCATAAATTTCTCAACCGTCTCTGCGTAGTACCTTGTAGGATCTTCAGGATTGGCTGCCACGAATTTGTAATTGATTTCATGGATCCAGAAATCATAAAAATGCAGCCCCAGAAATGCAAGGACCACCAGGCCTGTCAGGATCATATTTCGCGAAACCCACGGTGCGTTGGCACTCCCTTTGAATTTAGCGTACTTGACCGTTCGGGCTTTGCGATTTTGAATTTCCAGGACAATTCCCATGACGAAATGAACTACAACCCCTGCGATCAAGATAGGCTGAAGAATGAATTGCACCAGGGGGTTGTAACCCATGAAGTGCGACCAGGTGTTGAAAATCTCAGGGCTGAGGACCGAGCTCAGGTTGATGGTTACGTGCAGTAACAGGAACATAACCAAAAAGATGCCCGAAAGGGCCATAACGACCTTCCTGGCGATGGAAGTTTTAGCGAGTCCGCTCATGAATAGTTGGTTTTACAGCGATCACAAAAATACTTCACAGGCGGTTATATCCCAAACTTTACCCGGCATTCTGCAGGGATTTATACCCGATATAAACACAGGCAGATCAACAGGGGTCAGTCCTTCGATTCATCCCCCTGCATATTGGAGAGCTGAATGCCAAGAGCCCGGGTCGATAGTTTGACTTCGACCAGGCTCAGTACTAGTGAGATAATCAGGCAAAAAAGGCTGGCCCCAAAGCACAGATTTGCCCAAAAAGACCATTGCAGGTAGATCAACAGCATACTGGCAGCACTAAGCAGAAAGCTCACGATTGCAAAGGCCTGCATATGTTTGATGATCTCCAGTCTTCGCTGCAGTTGCCGCACCTGCTTGCCCAGAATAGGGGAGGCCTGCTGTTGGTATTCCTTGTGGAGCTGTCGGATCAGGGCGGCAATGGCCAGGTACCGGGCATTATAGGCCAGCATGCTGAGGGAAATGGCAGGAAAGAGCAGGGCCGGAATGCTGAGGCTGAGTTCCATAGGACGATTTTAGTTTTGGGAAGTGCTCAATGCATCAAGGGGGTTATTTGATCTCAAAGCTCTTCTTTGCGGTGGCTTTTCCTTGTTCCAGGACCACTTCATAGGAGCCTTTCGGAAGATAGGTTTTCCCATTTGAGGCTTCCGTGAGCGGGGTTTTGTATTGAGAGAGATATGCCTGCTTGCCAGATTTGGAAAAGGCCACATCATAGGAAATGACATTAAATCCGGGATCAGCGGAAACTTCGGTTTCGCTTAGGACAATCCCATCCAGGGTTTGAATGGTTGCCCGGGTTTGCCCCCCCTCGCGGCTGTAGAAACCTATGTCAAGCCCCGGGGTATTGGGAGTCCCCCACACGGAATAGGAATTGCCCCAGCGTGAAGAATGCCGGATGTCCGAAAGTTCAAAAACGACCAAAGGGGTGTTCAGCGCCTCCCGATGCATATCCTGCAGGGGTGCTATGTCGGCCTTGTAGATACTCCTTCCATGGGTGCCGACCAGCAGGTGTCTGGCTTTGGGTTGGATCACCAGATCGTGTACGGCCACATGCGGCATCCCACTTTGCATCAATTGCCAGCTTTCTCCCCGGTTCAGTGATACGTACAAACCGTTATCGGTTCCCACAAAAAGGAGATCCTCATTTACGGGATCTTCCAAAATCACATTCACGGGGGAGGCCGGAATACCCTCCGAAATATCCGTCCAGGTTTCCCCCTGGTTGTCGCTCATGTAGACATAGGCCTTGAAATCGTCCCATCGATATCCGTTCAGGGCTGCGAAGACTCTGGTTTCCGAATGATTGGAGGCGGCTACCCGACTCACCCACAGATCGGCGGGGAAATCATCAGAAATCCGCTTCCAGGAACCTCCTGCATCCTTGCTGACCTGTACCAGGCCGTCATCACTCCCCGTATACAGAAGGCCAAAACGGGAAGGGGATTCCGAAATCGTCGTGAGCGTCCCATAGGCTACATTTCCTTTCTTGCCCCCTTTGGTAAGGTCCCCTGAAATCGCCGTCCAGTCCGTGCCCTGGTTCATGGAGCGATGCAGCTTGTTGCTTCCGAGGTATAGGATGTCCTGGTTGTGGGGGGACAACAGGATCGGGGTTTGCCAGTTGAAGCGGTACGGGTTTTCTCCCAGGGAGTGCTTGGGTTGAATATAGGTGCGCTCGCCGGAGGACAGGTCCAGGCGAAAGTAATTCCCGAACTGAAAGCCCGTGTATACGATATCCGGGTTCCTGGAATCGATCTGGACCTGCATGCCATCCCCTCCAAGGATGGCCTCCCAGGGATACTGGCCGGTTGAATGCCACCTCACGGATTCAGAGGCATTGTGGGGTCCTTTCCAAACCCCGTTGTCCTGAAGCCCTCCATAGACATGATAAGGTTCCTGATGGTCCACATTGATGGCATAGAACTGTCCAACAGAGGGGCTGTTGTTCTTAATCCAGTGCGCCCCGAAATCATAGGAGATGTTCAGGCCTCCGTCATTTCCGTTGACGAGATGTCCCTTAATGGCAGGGTCCACCCAAAGGGCATGGTGGTCCGAGTGAACATTGTCCCCGTTGATTGAAACAAAGGTTTTGCCTCCGTCGTCAGACCGGAGAATGGGTACCCCGGAAATATAGATTTGCTCCTGATCATAAGGGGCTACCTGGATCTGTCCGAAATAATACCCATAACTGTAGTAAAGGTCCTCTATGTACCCTTCATGGGTCTTTACCCAGCTCTCCCCACCATCATTGCTTCGATAGACTTCTGCCCCAATTACCGGTGTATCAAAAAGCAGGGCGTTGGCATCTTCAAGGTAAGCCGTCAGGTCTGCGGGTTCTATGGACCCGCTGCGCACCAGCTGTTTTACATTGTCCGCTCTGTATTTCTCCTGAAACCCATTGGTTTTCAGGAACTCGTTAAGCCTTTTGTCATCCAGCGCCAGGAACTGTTTGGCGGACATTTTTCTGAAATCCTCTTTGGTCAATTTGTCCGAATCAGCCTCATCAACCTCCTCAGGTCGCCTATTCTGATTGTCCAGTATGGCATAGACCGTATTGGAGTCAAAAACAGCAAGGCCGATGCGTCCAACGCCTTCTCCTGTGGGAAATCCGGATCCCGGTTTTGAGAGCAACTGCCAGGTAGCTCCTCCATCCGTGCTCTTATAGATACCCGAACCAGGCCCGTTTCCTGTAAAATTCCATGCTTTCCGATCCCGCTCCCAGGCGGCAGCAAACAGGACCTCCGGATTGTCGGGGGCTGCCATTAATTCGATAAAGCCCGTGCCTTCATTCACATAAAGGGTTTGTTGCCATGTTTTGCCTCCGTCCAGGGACCTGTAGATGCCGCGCTCGGAATTGGGTGAATAAAGATGGCCCATGACCGCAACAGAGATTACCTCGGGCTTGTTCGGATGGATAACGATCCGACCAATGTGATGTGAGTCCGGGAGACCGGCAAAGGTCCAGGTTTTCCCTTTGTCTGTGGATTTGAACATGCCTATTCCGGCATAGGAAGACCTTGAGGAATTGTTTTCCCCCGTTCCGGCATAGATAGTTCCACTGGGCCAGTGGACCGCAATGTCACCTAGATTTTGAGTAGGGGTTTCGTCCATTACCGGGGTGAAAGTGGTCCCATTATTATTGGTATACCATAGTCCGCCGGAGGCATAGGCTACAAAGAATTCCGTCGGGTTCTCGGGATTCACATCCAAATCCACGACCCGTCCACTCATGATGGTGGGGCCGATGTTTTCCAACCGAAGGTTTTTCACAAGAGAGGAGGCCTTCATCTGCTCCTGCTCCTGGAGGGCTTTTAGGACCTCTGAGGCCTGTGTTGACTGGGTTTGAGCGGTAAGGGTGGAAATACTAAGCAATAAAACAATGAATGGGATTCTCAGGGGGTCAGCAATATTTAGATTCGCTAAAGTCGGTTCAATTCCTCTCATAAAGCG
>CBFCWO010000011.1:0-48747 GCA_965601625.1 uncultured Flavobacteriaceae bacterium
AGAAACAAAGTACTGTTGATTGGGAATCTGGGTCAGGACCCGGATGTCCTGGAAATGGAGAGCGGAAGCAAAATGGCCCGCTTTTCCATTGCGACCAATGAGACCTACAAGAATGCAAAGGGTGAAAAGGTTACAGATACCCAGTGGCATCAGGTGGTGGCATGGGGAAAGACGGCAGAAATCGTCGAGAATTATCTCACCAAGGGTAAGGAAGTGGCCGTAGAAGGCAAGCTTATCCACAGGTCCTATGATGCCCAGGACGGGCAGCGGAAATACGTCACAGAGGTGCGCTGTACGGAACTTCTGATGTTGGGAAAATAGGTAGTTTTCGGGATTTAACGACTAAAAAGGGCTTTTGAGCCCTTTTTTTATTAAATACGGGCATGGGTTTGTAACTTATTGTAGAGGATAACGTCTATTTTATAAAGTGCATTCCCGGTGCGAAAACGTAATTTCATATGGATCAATTGCCTGATCATTGCCATCACTTACCAGTCGATGGCACAGGAACTTACGCGGCTCACGCCCGAAGAGCAGCGCCATTTTGAACGCGCACTTGAGGATGCGTCGTACGAACAGGAACTGAGGTTTTCCAGCCAGGCGGACGAGCTGGATTTCTGGAACGATCAGAGGGCCTTTGAACAAGCCCTTTTTAAAAGGCATCCTGAATTTTACCAGGTCTATCTGTATGGTAAGCACCTGGCCTATCGGGAGCACCGCGATGCTTGTTCCGCCCAGTGCGGTCATGGGGATTATTTCCTGCGCCAGGCTTCTTTCTATTCACAATACAATACCAGGGATGAAGGGTTTTTCCTGACCCTTATCCAAATGAAGGATGCCCGTGGGTGGGAGGTGTCTTATAATACTTCACGGCGGAATCAATAGGGCAAAGCCCCGGGAATGCGTTTCAGGCTACGCGCTGTAACGCTGTTTGGTTTAGAAGTTCCTTTAGCAGGTCGAAACAGGGACAACGCTTGCACCGCTTGCTTTCGCATTTCTTATACTTTTTACAGCATTTCGATTTGCAGCCCTTGGGGTGGCATTGTGATTTGGAAAGCTTGCGAAGTCGCTTATCCCTTTTTTTTCGCTGTTTCTCTGCAGTTTTGGGCTTCTTTTTTCCCATAGGAGCACGGTGACTCCCACAAATCTAATAATTTATAACTAATCTAAATAAACTTTAACATCTCAGGCACCCGGATCTGCTGCGGCGCTTTCCACGGTGATTTGCTGAACATCACGGTCAAACAGGTAAAGGCCTCCTTTGTCGTTTCCGATAAGATTGATCTTGTCCAGGATGGTCCTGGCAAGGGCCTCTTCCTCAATTTGTTCAGCCACATACCATTGAAGGAAGTTGTGCGTGGCATAGTCCTTTTCCTCCAGGGTGATGTGCACCAGGTCATTGATGCTTTGGGATACAAAGATCTCGTGTTCGAGCAGTTCCTTAAACATGCTTTGGAAACTGCCGAAATCCGTTTTCGGAGCTTTCAGCTCGGAAACGACAGCATGTCCGCCCCGTTCATTGACGAATTTTATAAGCTTCAGCATATGCATCCGTTCCTCATCGGAATGTTTGTACATGAACTGCGCGATGCCCTCAAGGCCTTTGACTTCTGCCCAGGAAGCCATTGATAGGTATACTTGTGAGGATTCAGCTTCTATTCGAATCTGATTGTTCAGTGCTTTTTCAACTTTTTCGTTCAACATGATTTATAGTTTTGAGTAAAATTACAAAATGCCATTGGGTTTTAAGGACACGAAGCAAAACTAGAACTCCAGCAATACTCCGACGGTTCCCGGACCAAACTGGAGATTCCAACTCAGGGATTTCTCTCCCTGGTTGTATTTTTCGCTATATCTGGAATCCAGGTACCGGTCGATGGCTTCTACGGTAAAAATACTCAGGGCCCAACTGAACACCACATCCGATAACCAATGCTTGCCATCCCAAAGCCGGGATACACCTGGAACCATCCCCACGGCATATATACCTGCTTTGATCCAGGGACTTCTAAATTGTTTGGAGAGGGCGTATGCAGTTGTAGCCGCCATAACGGTGTGCCCTGAGGGAAAAGAGTGGAACTGCCCGTCCCCCTGCCAAAGGGGTTTGAATGTATCTTTTCCTCTTTCGGCCAGGGGCCTGGCCCTGCCAATAAGGCCTTTTAAAAAGGTTTGAAGCAGGGCGGCTGAAGAGGCCGAGGACAACATCAGCACCCCTGTACGCCGCAGTTTGGGGTTTTTGGTAAAAAGCCCTGTAGAATAAACGGCTCCTGACAGGATTGCATTTCCCACGGGCCCTCCATAGACACGCCCATATTCCTGAATAAAGGGAGGGATATCGTCCTTGATACCGATAAAATAATCGGACACCTGGGTGTCGAATAAATAGGCCGTACCCGTTGCTGCCACCACACCTCCGAATGTTGCCCATTGGGACCCGCCCCAATGCAGGGGCCTTGAATAGGAATAGCCGATCCCTTTGAAGACACTGCCCATGTCGTAGGTGAAATGCCTCCACATTGTGGCATCCTGAGACGGCTCCGGCCGTTGTTGGGCACAGAGGGAACCGGATATAAGGATCCACAAAAGGAGAAGCTTTTTCATCATTCAGAAAAAAATATGCTGGGCCATGCGGTATGTGGTCGCATGGGCTTCCACAATAGTCCTCAACTGGGGAGAATACCCTCCCCCCATACTGCACTGGACGGGAAGCTCCCGATCATGACACCACCGGAATACCATTTCATCCCTGCGCCGACACCCTTCCGGGCTCATACCCAGTGTGCCCAGTTTATCGGAATGAAGGATATCCACTCCAGAAAGATAGAAAACAAAATCGGGATTTACTTCACTGGAGAGCTGCTCAAGCATTTCCTCCAGGGTGGACAGGTAGGTTTCATCATCAGTGTTTGGTTCCAGTGCGACATCCAGGTCAGAGTGCTCCTTGCGGAAGGGGTAATTCGTCCTTCCATGCATGGAAAAAGTGAAGACTTCGGGCACTGAACTGAAAATTTCTGCGGTCCCGTTCCCCTGGTGGACATCCAGATCGATGATCAGGATCTTTTTAGCCAAATTATGGGCAAGGAGGTAATGGGCTCCAATGGCCTGGTCGTTGAGCATGCAGAAAGCCTCCCCCCGGTTTGAATAAGCGTGGTGGGTTCCCCCGGCTATGTTCATGGCAACCCCGAATTCCAGGGCAAACAGGCATCCTTCTATGGTACCCTGGGCGATACGAAGTTCTCGCTGGACCAGTTCGGGACTCCAGGGAAACCCTACTTTTCGCATATCCCGGGCAGTCAGCTCTCCCCGGGTCAATTGCTCAAAGTACTTGTTATCATGGGCTTTGAGGATGTCGGAAACTGCAGGCATCCCCGGTTCAAAAAAATTCTCGGGTCTACAGGTGCCCTCGTGAAGCAGCTGCAGGGGCAGCAATTCGTATTTCTGCATTGGGAAGCGATGCCCGGCAGGAAGTGGATGTTTATAGATGGGGTTATAGGCAATCTTCAGCATGGCCAGTAGGAATGTTTCCTATGGAGGAAGCGCCAGATCAGTTGATCTGGGAACCGTTAGGCACAGAGAGGTCTTCGGGCGTCATAAATACCAGTCCTCCATCAGGACCTTCTGCCAGCAGGATCATTCCCTGGCTTTCCACTCCCCTAAGGGGCCTGGGTGCAAGGTTTGCCAGTACGGTAACTTTCTTTCCTATCAGTTCTTCAGGATTGAAGTATTCGGCGATCCCGGAAACAATCGTACGTGTATCGATACCGGTGTCCACTTTCATCACGATCAACTTTTTGGTCTTCGGCATTTTTTCCGCTGAGAGGATGGTGCCTACCCGCAGATCCATTTTGGAAAAGTCTTCAAAATTCACGGTTTCTTTTTGAGGAGCTATGGCGGATTCTTTCATTTCATTACTTTTTTTGGTTGCCTGAAGTTTGTCGAGCTGTGCCTGGATTTCCGAATCTTCAATCTTGCGGAACAAGAGTTCTGACTTCCCAATCTGGTGTCCTTCCGGGAGCAGGATTTGGGCAGTACTAAGCGAATTCCAGCCAAGCTTTGCAGTCAAAAGGTCTCCTCGCAGCATCACCTTGAGCTTGGCCGATGTAAAGGGGAGGAAGGGCTCACTGAGAATGGAAAGTGCTGCGGCCACCTGCAGGCCGACATACAGAATGGTCCCGGCCCGATCCGGATCCTCCTTGATCACTTTCCAGGGCTCTTCGTCAGCCAGGTATTTATTCCCCATCCGGGCCAGGTTCATCACATCCTGGGACGCCTCCCGGAACCTGAACCGCTCCAGGCTGTCCCCGATACTGGCAGGATATCTTTTGATCGCTTCAAGGGTTTCCCGGTCGTTTTGGGTGAGCGAGCCAGGGGAGGGCACTTTACCGCCGACGTACTTATGGGTCAGTACGGTGACCCTGTTGACGAAATTCCCGAAGATCGCCACCAATTCGTTGTTGTTGCGCGCCTGGAAGTCCTTCCAGGTGAAGTCATTGTCTTTGGTTTCAGGGGCATTGGCGGTAAGGACGTACCGCAGCACATCCTGCATATCCGTAAAGTCCTGTAGGTACTCGTGCAGCCACACCGCCCAATTGCGGGAAGTGGAAAGCTTTTGCCCCTCCAGGTTTAGGAATTCATTGGCCGGAACGTTTTCAGGGAGAATGAAGTCTCCATGGGCTTTCAGCATGGAGGGGAAGATGATGCAGTGAAATACAATATTATCCTTTCCGATAAAATGCAGGAGTCGGGTATCCGGGGCTTTCCAGTAGGCTTCCCAGTCCTTTCCTTCGCGCGCTGCCCATTCCTTGGTGGAGGAAATATACCCGATCGGGGCATCAAACCAAACATAGAGGACCTTCCCTTCTCCTCCGGGTACGGGTACGGGAATTCCCCAATCCAGGTCGCGGGTCACCGCACGGGGTTTGAGCCCGTCGTCTATCCAGGATTTGCACTGGCCATAGACATTGGGTTTCCAGTCTTTTTTGTGGCCTTCAAGGATCCACTTTTTGAGGAATCCCTCATACTGGTCCAGGGGGAGGAACCAATGGCGCGTCTCTTTTAGTGTGGGAACAGCCCCGGTCAATACGGACCGTGGACTGATCAGATCCGTGGCATTCAGTGATGACCCGCAATTCTCACACTGGTCTCCATAGGCCTGGTCGTGACCACATTTGGGGCAGGTCCCGGTCACAAAACGGTCTGCCAGGAACTGATCGGCCTCCGCATCATATAGTTGTTCACTGGTTTCCTCCAGGAAATCCCCCTGGTCGTAGAGCTTCTTGAAAAAATCGCCCGCCGTCTGGTGATGTATGGCCGCAGAGGTGCGGGAATAGTTGTCAAAAGTGATCCCGAAATCTTCAAAGGACTTCTTGATGATCCCGTGGTATTTGTCGATCAGCTCCTTCGGACTGACCCCTTCCTTCTTGGCCTTCATCGGTATGGCCACGCCATGCTCGTCACTGCCGCAGACAAAAAGCACATCCTCACCCTTCAGGCGAAGGTACCTGCAATAAATGTCCGCAGGCACGTAAACCCCTGCCAGATGCCCGATGTGGATCGGACCATTGGTGTAGGGCAGGGCTGCGGTTACCGTTGTGCGTTGATACGATATGGGCTGGTCGGACATGAGCGGGTATCTGTAAGCTACAAAAATAACCAAATTTAGGAGCGGCTTCCAACCCGTTGGTCAAAGAAAAGCCCTCGAGACACTGGACAGATAAGAATATCCGGGGCGTCCAGTGTCCGAGGGCATTAGCGATTAGGCAGATAAAATCAGGCGACCATGATAGACTTGGCCATCCTGCGGTCCTGCACATCGATGCGGTAGATATATTTTCCGGTGGCAAGATGCTTGGGTACCCGGTCCCGGACATTGAGCTCGAGGGTCCCTTCAAACATCATCTCATTGTAGAGGGTAGCGACCTTTTGTCCCAGGATATTGAACAGGGTAATGTCCACATGAGCCGTGAAAGGCAGTTCAACGTGAATATGGGGATTCGATTCGGTGGGGTAGAATGGCCGGTGAACAATGCCGTCCAGAAGCTCAGCCGTTGGGGGCACAAATTCGCCTTCCTCTCCGGGGACAGGAGGTGTAAAAGGCTCATCGCTGTACGGAATATCTGCAAATTCGGTGCCGCTGCAATTGAATCCGAGGTTTACCGGATTGTAGGCATGTCCGAGCAAATGTTGTTCCACCAACGGAATGGGAACGCACAACCATTCTGCCAGAACAGTGGCATAGAGGTCCCTGAAATCCATGGTGTATTCGAGGTTACCACGGCTATTCGGGCTGTCAAGGGCCGGATGATCCCCCACAAATGCACTTCCGTTGAGCCCGGACCCGAAAAAGAGGGTTGGGGCTGCTTTGCCGTGATCTGTGCCATTGGAGCCATTTTCAAAAATTCGCCTTCCGAATTCGGAGAAGGTCATGCTGAGGACCTTATCATCCTGCTGGGTAAAGGTGAGATCTTCGTAAAAATTCTTCACCGCAATGGAGAGATTCGTCATCAGTCTTTCATGGGCCAGCGGCTGGTTCCCGTGGGTGTCAAAACCTCCCATGGAGATCATATACACCTTGGTGCCCAGGTTTCCTTTGATCAAACGGGCAAGCAGGGCGAGCTGCCTCGCAAAGTTATTGTCCTGATACTCTACCTGATTCTGTCCCCGCTCGTAAGCCTCGTGGATCAGGCCGGAATACTCATAGGTCGTATTGGCAACCCCTCTGAGGAAGCGCAGCTGGTCGCTGTACATGCAGTCCCCGAACAGCTGGGGATCCAGGCTGTATTGAACCCCGGATTCGGCAATCTCCTCCAACTGATCGATATTTGAGGTGACAAAGGCATAATTGGTCTCCTCTCCCTGAAAGATCAGGTTCCCGAAATTTCCAATCTGAATTGCAGCCGGGGCTGCCGGTGGATTGATGAGATACTCCGGATAGATGTTCTCGAAGTACCGTCCCATCCATCCCGTGTTCAGCCCGCTGAATCCTGTAGTGGTAAGGTCTGTATTTGCATAGATGTCTGAGCCTGTGAAATGCGAAAGGCTTTGGTTCTCATAGCCCACCCCGTGAACAGCCTTGAACTGCCCCTCACCCCAAAGTCCTTCAAGGCCCTGCATATAGGAAGGGATGCCAAATTCATCGGTCAGCTTGATGATCTTGCTCTCCGGAATATAGATATTCGGACGGGCATTCGCATAGGTGTCGTACTGTTCAATTGGGATTACGGTGCTGAGCCCATCGTTTCCTCCAGAAAGGCGAATGAGAATGAGGATCCCGTCTCCTTCAGCACTGGCAATCGCCGCAGTCAGTGGGGATGGGGCTGAGGCGGTCAGCATATTGCTGCCCAGCATCAGGGACCCTGACCCGGCAATACCCAGTGCCTGGAGAAAGGAGCGCCTGCTCCAGAATTTATGTTCCTGGTCGTGGGCGCTTAACTCGTCATTTGGAGTGGGGATATGATGGTCGCACATAGCAGTAGGTGTTATTTTAGCTGGAATTCTGGTTGACGGGAAAGGTGCATCATAAGCAGAAAGACCTGTTGTGGCACCTCCATGCTGACGGTTAGCATCCATAATCCCAAACCTCCAGGGGTATAATCTGAGCCATAGTAATTTTCCGGGACGTCTTCTATCTTGAAGACCGACATGGCGTTTTCAAACTCTTGTGGCGTGAGCAGGCCTTTTGGAAGGAATTTGTTAACCAGGGCCCGAACCACGGTTTCAGGGTTGCTCGTATTGCTCTCGGCCGCACCAACGGCTTCCATGGCCAGATTGCGGAATTGTTCCGGGGACTCCTGGAAGAATCCCTGGATAAGGACCTCGGCGGTGAGCCAGCGTCCGATCATAAAATTGGTGTTGATCCAGGTACGATCACGCTGCCATCCGGCTACATCGAAAGGATCAAACACTTCCTGTCCAAGCAGTCGGGAAGACTCGATTGAAAACGACAGGGTGGTGTCCGAATAGTTGAACCCCGACTCATTGACGAAATTCAAAAAGAGATCGAATGGACTCTTGATAATCACTCCGATGGCATTGTCATCGAAAAAGTGCTGGCTCTTCAGCAATTGTGACAGGACCGGGGCGATTTCAAAATTGCTGGCGACAAAAGTATTCGCCATTCCGGAGATGATGCTTTGGGCATTTCCGGCATCGTCATCCGAATCCGGATGCACAAAAAACTCATAGAGCTTTTGGCAGATAAACCTGGCAATTTCATTGGGCCGCTCATCAAACAGGATATCGATGACATCATCATATCCCCAGTTACCGGTACGTCCCAGGATGGTCTTCGATCCGGCGTCAAAGGTGGTAACATCAAAGATTACGGGAGTCCATCGCACTTCTCCCCGTTCTGTATAACCGGACAGGGCACGGGAAGTCTCGACGACATCTTCTTCCGTGTATCCATTTCCTTCACCCAGGGTAAAAAGCTCAAAGAGCTCCCTGGAGTAGTTCTCATTCGGGTTTTGACCGTTGTTATAGGCACCGTCCAAATAGAACAGCATGGCATTGGTAAGCCCTATCTCGGAGACAAAGGTTTTAAAATTGCCCAGGGCATTCCGCTGCAGGCATTGAATGTATTCGAATAAAAATGCCGGACTTTCGTAGACATCCAGTTCAGTTACAAAGTGGTTGCTCCAGAAAAAACTAAGCCGGTCCCTTAGGTTATTGTTCAATAGGCCCCGTGTATAATCGAGCCTGAAGGTTTCTATATGCGAGCGAATAAGGGTGCGGGCCTGATCGTCATCTGCCGGATAATTATCCCGGTTCCAGGCAGCCCATTCAGGGGTCGGCATGGGCGGGAGGTTCTGGGCCTCATTGATCAGGGCATCCACCAGGGCGTTCGCCGAGGTCCCGGAGGCCTGATTCACCGTTTGCACAGAAGCGCTGAATCCGGCCCTTCTGAAGAGGTGCCGGACCCTTGAGGGATCTAATGGAGCGGTATACGGCGCAAGGGAGGACGTATTACAGTTTACGAAGAACTCCATAGTGAGATGTAGGCTTTAAAGACATTCATTCAATCGGGGACAAGTTCAAAACGAGAGGTCCTTAGTCTTAGTATGACAGCTTCAGACTTTTCGTTGAAACGCAGCGCAAGTTATTCGGATTGCTTCAAAATTGCGGGGAAATGCATTTTTTTTCGATCAACTACCTTTTTTAAATACAATACATGAAGGATCGCCACCAGAACAACCACTATAAAAGTGGCATGGCAGGAGAAGAAGCTGCGGTATCTTACTTAATTACAGGGGGATACGAGATTATCGCCCGTAATTACCGGTATCGCAGGGCAGAAATCGACATCCTTGCGATGGGTGATAACACCCTGGTAGTGGTGGAAGTAAAGACCCGTTCGGCATCCTTTTATGAGCGCCTTTCGGAGTGTATTTCAAAGGCAAAGATCCGAAGACTCGTAATGGCTGCTGATCACTTTATCCGGGAACGAAGGCTTGAAGTAGAAGTACGCTTTGATATTGTTCAGGTTGAAGGCAGATCAGGAGCGTACCGCATCACTCATATAAAGGATGCATTCTATTATTTCTAATGGCTGATTATAATATAACCAAATGTTATATTTGGGTCAACTCGAGACTTATGAAAACGATCTCCGCTGCCGTGGAAGCCTATATCAAGGGAAAACCCTTCCTGCAGTCCGCCCTTTCACAGGGCATTATCAATCTGACCTCCCTCTCTAGGCAGATTCGTCCTGAAATTGAGGATCAACTGGGAAAGGATGTCCGGAGCGGTGCCATTGTCATGGCCCTGAAACGGCTTTCGGACCAACTGGAATTCAGGTCCACGCACCGCATTTTGAAAGTCTTGAAGAATATAGGGGAGATCACGGTCCGTTCCTCCCTGACGGACTATACTTTCAGGGTTTCCGATTCCATCCTGCAGAATCAGATGAGACTTCTGGAAAAAGTGCATCAACAAAGGGACGTCTTCTATACCTCTTCCAGAGGGGTAGAGGAGTTGAACATCGTTGTCAGCAGCAGCCTCAATGAGGTCGTCGAGGAGTATTTCCGCTTCGAAATATGCAAGCAAAAGGCCGAAAATCTTTCCTCCATAACGGTCAAACTTCCCGCAGAGAATGTCGCAGTGCCCGGGATTTACTATTTCATTTTTCAGCGTCTGGCCTGGGAGGGAATTGTACTATATGAGGTGATTTCCACCACCAACGAATTTACCATCCTGGTCCATGACCAGCAGGTGAACAGTGCATTTTCGGTAATCAAGGATTTAAAGTCCCTTTAGGTTTATCCGGAGATAAGGGCACCTGGTTAAAGGCTAGAGCTATCCCTTGATATACCCTTCCAGTTGCATGCTTGCGGGAGATGGGTCGCAGCAATCCACCTTGCCGCCTGCTTCTATGACAGAATTCCCGTGAACCCGTATGATGGCCTTGGTGAAGTCCAATTCATCGGCCTCATAGATGTTTTCCACAAAGGTTTGGGGATTGCGATCGATGTAGGGGAACCAGGTGCTGTGGATCTGTATCATGATCCGGTGCCCGGGTTTAAAGGTATGCAGTACGTCCTGCAGCCTGAAATTCACATCGGTCACTTCCCCGGGGACGAATGGCTCAGGCTTCTCAAAGCTGTTGCGGAAACGGCCCCGAAAGACCTCTGAACGCACCAATTGCTGGTAACCGCCCATAACAATATTCTCAGGATTGTGCTCATAATTGGGATGGTCTTCGGGATACACATCGATGAGCTTTACAATGAAATCGGCATCCGACCCGGTCATGGAAACCTTAAGGCGTGCCATGATCTCCCCCGCAAGGGTTTTTGGATCCTCCAGGGGTTCAGTGACGAAGCTAAGCACATCAGGCCTTCGGGATGCCGCACGCTGGTCGTCGCTCATAAACCGACGGGGTGTAAAGGTCAGCCCTTCGGTTTGGGAGGTGTAGGGAACGGGTTTGTTTGGATCGCTGATATAATCGAAGGCGGCATTCTCGTCCAGTGGCTCTCCCAGTGACAAGGTACCATTGGCGCCAAAGTACATGGAGGTGGGTTGTATTTCCTCCGGAGGCCATTGGGCAAATCCCTTCCACTCCTTGGTGCCGGTATCGAACATATAGGCCTCTGGAAGGTCGGGGTTCTCCCCCCCCTTTAAATAATAATGGAAGAATTCCTGCTCTACTTCCCTCTGAAAATGCGTGGAAATGCTATCTCCGAAATAGATGTGGTTATGTGTGGTCTTTCCCCGTTCCCGGGCCCAGCCCCCGTGTGCCCAGGGTCCCATTACGATAGTGTTCTTCGCCTTGGGATTTTCGGCCTCTATGGATTTATAGATATTCAGGGGTCCGTACAGATCCTCTGCGTCGAACCATCCCCCTACCGTCATTACCGCGTGATCGATTCCTTTTAAATGGGGCAGAATATTCCGCTTTTGCCAGAACTCGTCGTAGTTCGGATGACTAATGATCTGTTTCCAGAAGAAGTTGTCGTGATGGTATTTGGCCGTAATATTTTTCAGGGGTCCCTGCGCAAGGTGGAAATCATAGCCGTCCGAAGCCGGATTTTCATAAAACCGGTTGATCTTATCCCGGTACCAGGGCTCCCTTGTCCTGGATTCCTTCTGATATCCAAATACCGCAAATGCAGCGGTATAGCTTTGCAGATAAGCTCCCTGATGGTGGAAATCGTCAAAAAAGAAATCTGCGATAGGCGCCTGGGGGGAGGATGCCTTCAGGGCCGGATGCGCATCCGGGAGGGCAGCGGCGGCGTAAAACCCGGGATAGGAAATGCCAAACATCCCCACGGAGCCGTTGTTGTTTTTGACATTCTTGACCAACCATTCTATGGTGTCATAAGTGTCAGAGCTTTCGTCTATTGCATCCTTGTCCCTTGGGTTGTTTCCGGGAATGTTGGGCCGCATATTGTCAAAGCTGCCATCACTCATATATCTCCCTCTCACATCCTGGAACACAAAAATATATCCGTCCCGAACTAAATAATCCGACGGATACCCGCTAAACTGGTAGTTCGTATACCGGGAGGCATTGTAACAGGTGCGGTTCATCAGGATAGGATATTCCTTTGAAGTATCCCGTGGGGTATAGACCACGGTAAAAAGCTCCGCTCCGTCCCGCATGGGAATATGGTATTCCTTCAGTTCAAAATGCTCAGCCAGGTAAAGGGAATCCACAGCGGGTGTCTGGCTATAGCCCAAAAAGGCGATGAGCAAAACCAGTATAGGGAGGAATCTTTTCATCTTAAGAAGTTTTTCTAGGGTCCTAAAGATATATAATCTCGAGGATTCGAGCTCCGGATTACAAAGTTGGTTATTTCGAGGACTGCAACAGGGATTGAATGGCTCAGAATGTCCGGGGTTTCTCAGGAAACTTCCTCGGCGATTTCGGCCGAAACAGGATGCAGGGCATCCAGTGCTTTGGAGATGGAATCAACCCCTTCGATCACCAGAAGCAGGCGGAGGCCATTTCGGGTTTTCTTCTCCTTTAATCGTCCTTGCTGAGGGTTGGTTTGGATATGCCGGAGGATTTTTCCGAAATCTTCAGATTGGTAGAAATCGGATTGCTGATCTCCGATGAAATAGCCGATGAATTTTCCTTTTTTCAGCACCAGTTTTTCGATGCCCAGGGCCGAGGCTTTCCACTTCAGGCGCACCGATCCCATCAAGTCTGCCGCCTCTGGGGGCAGCGGACCAAACCGGTCCTGAAGTTTGGCCTCAAAATCTTCCAGGTGTTGCGCTGCCTTGATGTCGTTTAACTCGGAATACAGACTGAGGCGCTCCGATACATTATTAATATAGGCATCCGGGAACAGCAGCTCCAGGTCTGTATCGATTTGAATATCCCTGACATACGAGGCCTTAGGGCCATCTGAATCCCTGAACAGGTCTTTAAATTCCGATTCCTTGAGTTCTTCTACCGCCTCTGACAGGATCTTCTGATAGGTTTCGAAGCCGATTTCATTGATAAAACCACTTTGTTCTCCACCCAACAGATCTCCGGCTCCCCGTATTTCAAGATCCTTCATGGCAATATTGAAGCCGCTCCCGAGCTCGGTGAATTGCTCCAGGGCCTGGATTCGTTTTCGGGCCTCCGGGGTCATTACCTCATAGGGAGGGGTGATGAAGAAACAAAAAGCCTTTTTATTGCTGCGGCCCACACGCCCGCGCATCTGGTGCAGATCACTCAAGCCGAAATTGTTGGCATTGTTGATAAAGATGGTATTGGCATTGGTCACATCAAGGCCGCTTTCGATGATTGTGGTGGAAACCAGGACATCAAATCCCCCGTTCATAAAGGACAGCATAAGCTGTTCCAGCTTTCGCCCTTCCATTTGGCCATGGCCAATCCCGATTTTTGCATCCGGAACAAGGCGCTGAAGCATGCCTGCCACCTCCCGGATGTTTTCTATGCGGTTGTGGACGAAAAACACCTGTCCTCCCCGCTGGATCTCATATATGATGGCGTCCCTGATGGCGGCTTCGTCAAACCGGATCACCCGGCTTTCAATGGGATACCGGTTAGGAGGAGGCGTATTGATCACCGACAGGTCCCGGGCTGCCATCAGGCTGAATTGCAGCGTCCTTGGTATTGGTGTGGCCGTCAGGGTCAGGACATCGACATTTTCCTTGAGGGTTTTCAGTTTCTCCTTTACGGCTACCCCGAATTTTTGTTCCTCATCCACAATAAGCAACCCCAGGTCTTTGAAGGCGACGTTTTTGCCCACCAGTTGATGGGTTCCGATCACAATATCCAGGGACCCGGAGGACAATCCGTCCAGGAGTTTTTTTCGCTCCTTTGTCGAGCGGAACCGATTCAGGTAGTCCACTGTGACCGGCATGTCCTGCAATCGTTCAGAGAAGGTGCGATGATGCTGAAAGGCAAGGATGGTAGTGGGCACCAGAATGGCCACCTGTTTTCCATTATCCACGGCCTTGAAGGCTGCCCGGATAGCTACTTCGGTCTTGCCAAAGCCCACGTCCCCGCATACCAGGCGATCCATGGGCTGTTCACTTTCCATGTCTGTCTTAATCGCCTGCGTTGCCGAACTCTGGTCAGGAGTGTCTTCGTAGAGGAAAGAAGCTTCCAGTTCGTGCTGCAGGTAGCTGTCCGGACCATACCGGAATCCCTTTCGCATTCTTCGTTTGGCATAGACCTGAATAAGGTCAAAGGCCAGTTCCTTGACCCGTTTTTTGGTCTTTTGTTTTAGTTTTTTCCAGGCGCCGGAACCGAGTTTATAGATCCTGGGAGCCATCCCGTCCTTACCGTTGTATTTGGCGATCTTGTGGAGGGAATGAATACTCACATATAAAATGTCCCGGTCCCCGTACACCAGTTTTATCGCCTCCTGCATCTTGCCCTCCACCTCAATTTTTTGAAGCCCCCCGAACCTTCCAATGCCGTGATCTATGTGGGTAACGTAGTCCCCGACCTCTAGCTTGTTGAGTTCCCTAAGGGTAATGGCCTGTTTCTTGGCGTATCCGTTCCTTAAATGAAAGCGGTGGTAGCGCTCAAAGATCTGGTGATCGGTATAGCAGCAGACCCCGAGCGTCGGCGACTCGAAGCCCTGATAAAGCGACTGAACGATCGTCGTATAAGGCACCTCCTGCCCGATTTCTTCAAAAATGTCATGGAAGCGCTTCGCCTGCTGTTCGGAGGCGCAGAAAATATAATTTTGCATCCCACTTTCCTTATTCTCACGAAGCTTACTGAGCAACAGATCAAAATGCTTGTTGAAGGCGGGTTGTGGCCTCGCAGGGATCTCAAGGGTTTCCACCCCGGGGTATTCCTCAGGCAGCGGTCCTTCCAATGCAATTTTCCGGTACCCTTGCAGGGTGGTCCGGAGCTGGGATCCGTTCAGGAAAAGGGATTCGGGACTGGCATGGGAAACTTCCGTGCTCATGTTCTTAAAGGCTTCAAGAGCCTTGGTGAACAACTGGTCTAACCGTCCCTGGCAAAGGGATGGATTCTTTAGGAAAACGGTGGTATTGGAAGAAATATATTCAAGAAAACTCACCCGGGCCTCGTGCAGGATCTTATCAGCGACATTGGGGATAATGGTAATTTTCCTGACGCGGTCTGTGGAGAGCTGGGTTTCAACGTCAAAACTGCGGATGCTGTCCACTTCGTCCCCGAAGAATTCAATGCGATAGGGTTCATCATGGGAGAAGGAAAAGACATCCACAATACCACCCCTAACGGAAAACTCCCCGGGTTCACTTACAAAATCAACCCGCTTGAAATGATATTCAAAAAGCACCTCGTTGAGAAAATCCAGGGAAAGGGTATCCCCGGTGCGCACCTTCAGGGTATTGCGCTCAAGTTCCTTGCGGGTAACTACCTTTTCAAAAAGGGCATCCGGATAGCTCACGATTAGGGCCGGTTTCCTTCTTGAATTGATCCGGTTCAGGACCTCTGCCCTGAGGAGTACGTTGGCATTATCGGTCTCCTCGATTTCATAAGGCCGGCGGTAGCTCCCGGGGTAAAACAGCACATCATCCCTGGAGATCAGCTCCTCCAGGTCATTCAGATAATAAGCAGCTTCTTCTTTATCGTTGAAAACGAGCAAAAAAGGCGTTTTCTGCGCTTTGAACGTTTCGGCCAATAGAAAGGAGATTGCCGACCCTGACATGCCTTTCAGGTGGATGGAAGCCTGCGGCCGGGCAATAGCTTCCTGCAGATCCCTGAAAACAGGGGCCTGTGAAAAGCACTGCCGGACATATTCCAGACTCAAAGGCCAAAATTTGTGCAAAAATACAAGGCAATTGTGGTCCGGGCAAACGCCGGCACAAAATCTGTGCAAGAAAACCCCTGGAGTAAGCCCTTCATTATGGGGAGTTCCCTGTAGTTGGCAAAAGCGGGATGATCTCACTGTCCGCAAGGGCATAAATGCGGTCTGTGGGGGAGGGGTCCATCACATGGCTGCCGGTAAACGCACCAAAGGCAGGGAGGATCAATTGCTGATGGCTGATGTGGAAACAGGGTAGTCTGAGGCGTTGTCTTCCGCTTCCCTCCAATCGCACAGCAGGGTGGATATGGCCACAAATGTTGTAGCCGTCAAAGTGCGCTGCAGGATGGTGCGTCAGCAGAAAGGGGGCACGCTCCTGTTGGTCGCTGCAGGAAATGCCGAGGGCTTCGTACCGAAGGGGTGAGATGATGTCGTGGTTGCCCAGGACCAGTTCAATTTTTGCGGGACATTTCTCTACCCAATGCCGGAAGAGTTCCCACTCCCGGTTGATGTGGGAGTGAAAAAGATCCCCCAGGAAACAGATGGTCGCTGGCTCAAAATGGTCCAGCAGGCCATTGAGGCGTTCAAAATTCCGGTGAAGGGCTTTGCGGGGCACTGCCGCACCGAACTTGCGGAAATGGCTGATCTTCCCGAGGTGTACATCGCTCACCATCAAGGTGTTTTCGCGTTCCCAGTACAATGCCCCCCAGGGATGGAGTTCAAGCCGCTCACCGCCGAATTCTGCCAAATGCGTCATCTGTCCAAAGGTATCAAATGCGACGTATTAAAAGAATTACCTTTTTCGTTGACGGGTTAGGACCTGAGTCATCCGCCGGATGCGGTCCGCGAGTTTTTCACTGGATAGTTTTTCACGCAGCCGGTCCGTAATGATAGGAAAGGAAAATGGGGTCGGGTTTTCGCAGGCCTTCCAGGCAATCCGCTGCCCGGCGATGCGCTCCAGGGCCAATCGGAGGCGCCCTTCCTCGAGCTGGTGTTCAAAGGTCTCGCGGAAGGCTTGCTGGAATAGCAGGTGATCCGCTTCATAATCCCGGAAGACCTCAAAAAGCAGCTGGGAATTGCTCTGCAGGTGTTTCATCTTGATCCCCTTTCCCGGATATCCGGAAAAGACCAATCCACTGATGACCGCAATATCCCGAAACTTTCGACGGGCCATTTCGGTGGCATTGAGGCTCTTTTGCAAATCATCCATCAAATAGTCTGTGGTGAAAAGGTCGTTGTCAAGGACCATTTGCATATCCACTTCCTGGTCTGAGAGGAGCTCAAAACCGTAGTCGTTGTAGGCCAGCGAGAACGTAATCGGTGACAAAAGGCTGATCCGGTAGCTCAGCAGGCTTGCCATGGCCTCATGTACAAACCGCCCTTCAAAAGGATAAAAGATATGATGGTATCCGTCCCTGGTCCGGAAGGTCTCTATGAGGAATTCGTCAGGTCCCGGGACGATGCTCTCCCACCTTTGCCTTTCAAAAAGGGGAGCGAGAAACTGGATTTCTTCGGATTGTTCGGCCCCGGGAAGGGCGGCCGAGTACAATTCCTGCCTGAGCAGTTCGGACATCTGGGCTGAAAGCGTTAGCCGGCCACCCATCCAGCTGGGCACCTTGGCCGTTCTTTTTGAAGATCTCCGCACAATGACCTGCATGTCTCTGATACGGATAAATTCCAGGTTTCGCCCTGCAAAAGTGAACACATCCCCCCGCTGCAGCTTTGAAATAAACCACTCTTCAATGGAGCCGATATACCCGCCCTTTTGATACCGGACCGCCAGGTCCGCATCTCCCACGATGGTTCCGATCTGAAAGCGATGCCGCATGGCCACGCCCCGGTTGGTGACCTTCAGCAGGCCATCCTCCATGACTTCCACTTTTTTATACTCATCGTAGGTTTGCAGGCTCTGACTTCCGAGAACCAGAAAATTCAACAGCCATTCCCATTGCTCCCGCGTCATCGCCTGGTAGCAGAAGGTACGGCAGATCTCAGGATAGATCTTCTCCGGGTAAAACCCGTCAGAGACTGCCAGGGTGGTGAGGTACTGCACCAACACATCAAAGCTGTTCAGATAAGGAATGCGATCTTCTATGCCTTCCCCTTTGACAGTCCGCTTCAAAGCGGCAGCCTCCACCAATTCAATGGCATGGGTGGGAAGGAAATAGATCAGGCTTTCTTCACCGGGGCGGTGCCCGCTCCGGCCTGCCCGCTGCAGAAAGCGCGCGACCCCTTTGGGCCCTCCGATTTGGATGACCGTCTCCACCGGGGCAAAATCCACCCCCAGGTCCAGGCTGGAGGTACAAACCACGGCTTTCAGGCTTTCGTTGCGTATGGCCTGTTCCACCCACAGGCGTGTTTCCTTATTGATGCTTCCATGGTGCATGGCAATCTCACCTGCTAGCTGGGGATATCGCTCCAGGATCTTCTGGAACCAGATCTCGCATTGGCCCCGGGTGTTGGTGAAGATCAGTGTCGTCTTGCTCGCCTGGATTATTGGGATGACAGCATCCAGCAGATGCAACCCCATATGACCGCGCCATGGAAAGGTCTCGATCTTCTCCGGAAGCAGGCTCCTGACTGTTATTTTCTTGTTCAGGCGAGCCCGGATCAACACGGCGTTTCGCAGGGCTTCAGATTCTGGACCCAGAAGGACTTCCCTGGCCTGTTCCAGGTTGCCGATCGTGGCGGAAATACCCCAGATGCGGAGGGATGGACATACTGTTTTCAGCCTGGAGAGGGCCAATTCCATTTGAACGCCCCGTTTGCTTCCCAGCAGTTCATGCCATTCGTCCACGACAATGGCAAAGCAGTTTCGAAACGTCCGGGCATAGCCCTTGGTGGCCAGCAGCAACTGCAGGCTTTCCGGGGTGGTGATCAACAGGTCTGGCATTTGTTTACGTTGCCGGGCGCGTTCAGATTGTGAGGTGTCCCCGGTTCGGATGCCAACTGTAAAAGGAATATCCAGGTCCTCGACAATGCGGAGTGCAGATTGCCGGATCTCCTGGGAGAGGGCCCTCAGGGGAGTGATCCAGATGGCTTTGAGACCTTTGGATGTTTGATGCCTGTAATCCGGATGATCCTTTAGGTACTGCAACAAAATGGGAAACCAAAGGGCGTAGGTTTTGCCGCTTCCCGTGGGTGCATTCAGCAGGCCATGCTTTCCTTCCAGAAAGGCCTCCCAGGTTTTTTGCTGAAAGGCGAAGGGTTCCCAACCCTGTTTTTGGAACCACGCAGTGGCCAGGCCTGTCAATGCTTCGGATGTCTGCCTGTTTGCCATGATCAGGGGATTAGCTGTTCCACTTCCGCCAGGGTGTTGGCCTGTTCGATGGTCTTATCCCTGCGCCAGCGGAGGATCCTCGGAAACCTCGTGGCAACCCCGCTCTTATGCCGGCTGGACCGGGCAATCCCCTCGAAGGCGATCTCGAAGACATGTGTGGGCGTGACCGAGCGGACCGGACCGAAACGCTCAAGGGTATTCCGCTTGATCCACGCATCCACTTCCCGGAATTCCGCATCAGTCAATCCGGAATACGCCTTGGCAAAGGTAACCAGCTCCCGGCTTCCGTCTTCCTTCTCATCCCAAAGGGCAAAGGTATAATCCGTAAAGAGGTTGCTCCTGCGCCCATGTCCGCGCATGGCATAGGTGAGCACGGCATCCACGGTCAGGGGGGCGACCTTCCATTTCCACCAGTCTCCTTTTTTTCGGCCCACCTGATATGGAGCTCCTTTCCGTTTCAGCATCAGGCCCTCAGAGTGTTTTTCACGTGAGCGCTCCTGTTCCCTCCTGGCAGCATTCCAATCGGGGATTTCCATGGCCGGTGAAAGGTCCAGGGGAATTTCAGGATCAGGGGCCAGGGGTTCCACCAGTTCTCGCAGCAGCTTGTTTCGGTAGGCAAAAGCCTCCGCGCGAAGATCAGACCCTTCCCATTCAAGGAGGTCATAAGCCCTGAGGATGACCGGGATCTTTTCGAGGAGGGATCGGCTTACCTTTTTGCGTCCCAGCCGTTTCTGCAGGTCGTTGAAACTGCCGATCTGCCCCTGAGGATAGGGAAGGATCTCTCCATCCAGGACGGTACCATCCGGGAGATACGAAACCAGTGACTGAAATTCCGGATAGCTGTCGGTTACGAGTTCCTCTCCGCGGCTCCAGAGGTAGAGGGATTGATTGCGTACGATCAATTGGGCCCGGATTCCATCCCACTTGTGCTCCATGATCCAATCAGATGGGTTTCCCAGTTTCTCCAGATCATCCTCAAGGGCGTAAGCCAGGTAAAACGGATAGGGTTTGGAAAGATGCTCTTCCTCCCGGGGTTCCAGTACCAGGTCCCGGAAACTGATGCTGGAAGGGTCCCAGTTGCCCATCAGGCGATAGGCCAAAAGATCTTCTTCAATCCCGGTGGCGTGGGAAAGGGCCCGGGTCATGAGCTTCTGACTGACCCCGATGCGGAAGCCTCCGGTGAAGAATTTTGTGAATACAAACCGCTCATAATAATCCAGCCCTGTCCAATGGTACTGGAGATAGGCCTTTTTTTCGATTTCCGATTTTGACTTCAGGCCTTTTACATCCTCCAGGTATTGGGCCAGACCTGGTTTGGGATCCCCTTTCTGTTCCTGGTAAGGTACGATCAGGGCTATGGTCTCGGCCAGGTCCCCCACAATATGGTAGCTCTCCTCGAAGAGCCACAGCGGAATGCCTGCCAGTTCCGCTGCCCATTCCCTCAAAAGCCGCGTATTGACCGGGCGGGGAGGCCTTCGATGAGAGAGGATCGCAATGGTCCATACGCGGTCCGTTTCCGGTGCCTTGCGGAAATAGGCGGATAAGGCATCGACTTTTCTATTGGTCTTGTTGGTGCTGTCCAGGGTTCTGATCAGGGAGGCAAAGGATTTCATGCGGCACTTCCTTCAGGTTGGGATTCCTGTATTTCGGCTAATTCTCCCTCGTATTGAGTTGCCTCTGTCCGTGCGTCGTACCCCTGTTCCCGAAGGAATCGGGCAAAGATTTCTGAATATCCATGGGTACAGATCACGCGTTCTGCCCCTGTAGCCTCTATGCTGGCTAATAACCCGTCCCAGTCGCAGTGATCACTAAGGACAAATCCACGGTCTATGGCCCTCCTTCGCCTGGCTCCCCTAAAGGCCATCCAGCCGCTGGCCGAGGCGGTCTCGTAGGGGACCATTTTCCGCATCCATGCACTGCCATGGGCGCTGGGCGGTGCCAGGACCAGATTCCCCTGCAGTTCCTTCTTAGTGGTTTCACGGGTAATGCGGCAGGTAGTGGGCAAAGGAACGATACCCCGGATGACTTCATTCATGTTTTCGATAGCGCCGTGGGTATAGATGGTGCCAATACGGGTGTCCAAATGCTTCAGCAATCGCTGTGCTTTCCCCAGGGAATATGCAAAAAGCACGGCGGTCCGTCCTTCTTCCCTGAGGCCGGCCCACCAGGTGTTTATTTGCTGCATCACCTCTTTCTGCGGCCTCCAGGAAAAGGCCGGCAAGCCAAAAGTACACTCCGTGATAAACGTATGACAGCGGAGGGGCTCGTATGGGGTGGACAATCCATCATCCTCGGTCTTATAATCCCCCGAGAACACCCAGACTTCTCCCCGGTATTCTACCCGGATTTGCGAAGATCCGGGGATATGACCGGCCGGATGAAAGCTGAAGCGGACCCCGTTGATCCCGAAGGATTCATTCCAGGAAACGCCTTGCACCTGAACCGCCCCCAGGCGATGCCTGATGATGGGCAGGTTCTTCTCGTGGGTGATATAGCTTTCATGACCGCTTCGGCTGTGATCCGAATGTCCATGGGAAATCAGGGCCTTCCTGACAGGTCTCCAGGGGTCCAGATAGACGTCCGCAGCGGCGCAGTAAATCCCTTTCTCTGTGAATTCCAACAACGGTTTTTTCATAGCGTAGTGAAGTTACGGATATTCTCAAAGAACTTTTGCATCCGTGGCCTGACGGGTTGCCGGAAGCACAAAGAATTGACCTTTTGAATACTGGTTTGGGCGTTCAAAAGCGGTATATTTACAAGATCAAACTCTACCCTATGCCGATCATCGATCTTTACAAACACAGCGAAAGCCGCAAGAATCTGGCGCATTTTGCGGCCATGGCTTCCCTTGCAGCCGTGGACGGTGAAATCAATCCGCAGGAAAAACAAATCCTCGATCGCTTCGCCCAAAAACTTGGGATCTCAAAAGAAGAATACAAGGAGGTCATGAAGAAGGAGAACAAATATCCTATCGAAACACCTCTGAGCAATGAAGAGCGAATGGAGCGCCTCTATGATTTTTTCAGGATCATCTTTTCAGACAGCACCATTGAATCGGAACAGCTGGGAATGGTCGAAAGGTATGCCTTAGGCCTTGGATTTCCTCCGGTCAGGGTCCCGGAGGTCGTTCAGCGATCCATAGCGATTTTCTCCGGGAAGGTCTCCTATGATGACTACAAAACGCTTATGAAAAAGTAATCAGGTAGCAGAAGCCATAAAAGACTCTGCCTTTTCAACCATCAGCCGGCTGCCGCAGAAAAAAGGCACCCTTTGATGCAGTTCTTCCGGTTCGATCTCCATGATCCTGCCGTATCCGTCGGATGCTTTGCCTCCAGCCTGTTCTGCCAGGAAAGCCATCGGGTTGCACTCATAGAGGAGTCGCAGTTTTCCATTGGAGTTGACACTGCTTTTCGGATACATATAGATGCCGCCTTTGATCATATTGCGGTGAAAATCCGAAACCAGGGAGCCGATATATCTGGAGGTGTAGGGACGGTCTCCTTCCTCCCTCTGGCAGTATTTGATATAATCCTTTACCCCCTGCGGAAAATGGATGTAATTTCCCTCATTTACCGAATAGATCTTTCCGGTTTCAGGGAACATCATGTTTGGGTGTGAGAGGTAAAAAGAGCCAATGGCAGGGTTCAGGGTAAACCCGTTAACCCCATGTCCGGTGGTATAGACCAACATGGTGGAGGTTCCGTAGATGATATATCCGGCAGCCACTTGCTTTATGCCCGGCTGTAAAAAGTCCTTTAAGGTGACGGGAGTGCCAATGGGCGTAACCCGGCGATAGACCGAAAAAATGGTTCCTACCGAAACATTGACGTCGATATTGGAAGATCCGTCCAAGGGGTCGATCAGTACCACATATTTATTCTGATGCTGCTCGTCCTGGCTGTTGATGCTGATAAAGTCCTCTTCCTCCTCTGAAGCAATCCCACAGACAATTTCACGGTTTTTAAGGGTCTGGATAAACTTTTCGTTGGCAAGCACATCCAGTTTTTGCTGATTTTCTCCCTGTATATTGGTGTCTCCTGCAGCCCCCAGGATATCGACCAAGCCGGCTTTATTCACTTCGTGGTTGACCACTTTCGCAGCCAGCCTAATGGCATTGATGAGCCTTGACAGCTCTCCGGACGAATATTTAAATGCCTCCTGGTTTTCAATGATAAACTCTCCAAGGGTCTTGTTCTTTCGCTCCATGGGGCCAGAATAGGTTTCAATCACCACAAATATCGCTTATTTTGTGAACTAAAGGAATTTCAGAGGTCTGATTATTCTGAGCTTTATAACTTGCATGCATCTTGACAAAAAACGCAAAAAATGAATGTTCGTCCTGCACGCCTTGAAGACATGGGGCCAGTACTCGACCTGATCCGCGAACTGGCGGTCTTTGAAAGAGAACCGCATGCGGTGGAAGTATCACAAGCCGACCTGGAACGGGATGGTTTTGGCCCGGAGGTCCGATTTACCTGTTTTGTAGCGGAAGATGCCTCCGGAATTCAGGGGATGGCCCTGTGTTATCCAAGGTACTCCACCTGGAAGGGGATGGTCATACACCTGGAAGATCTGATCGTCACTGAAACCGCCAGGGGAAAGGGCGCGGGAAGTGCATTGCTAACCCAGGTGATTCGCTTTGCCCATGATCAGGGGGCCCGCCGCGTAAGCTGGGAAGTGCTCGATTGGAACGATCCCGCCATCGACTTCTATGAATCACGCGGAGCCAGGGTACTCAGGGATTGGGATGTGGTACAACTGGATGCCGAGGGCATTGAATCCTATTTAGAACGCTATGAGGGTATTTAAATTTGGCGGAGCTTCGGTCAGGGATGCCGAAGGTGTCCGAAATCTGGTTCGCGTTCTCGACGTTACCGGAACGGGAGAGACTTTTTTGGTGGTATCTGCCATGGGCAAAACGACCAACGCCATGGAGGCTGTGGTGGACGCCTATTTTGCCGACCCGAAGAAGGTATCCATTGCCCTGGAGACCGTCAGATCCTTTCATCTGAAGATCCTTCAGGATCTTTTTCCCGTTGAAAGCCATGAGGTGTACGGACGGGTTAGGCAGCTTTTTGAAGAGGTCCAGGGATTCCTGGCCTGGAACAAATCCCCCAAGTACAACTTTGTGTATGATCAGGTGGTGTGCTATGGAGAGCTGATTTCTACCGCCATAATCAGCGCCTATTTGCAGGAGTGTGGCATAGTAAATACCTGGTTGGATATTCGCGATTATATCAAAACGGATTCCAACTACCGGGACGTGACCGTAAACTGGGAAGCCACCCAGGCTTCCATAGCAACCCTTGCGGATAGCCCTGAGTTGTACATCACGCAGGGTTTTATTGGAAGTGATGATCATAATTTCACTACGACCCTGGGCCGTGAGGGCTCGGACTATACGGCAGCTATAATTGCTTATTGCCTGAATGCAGAATCCGTTACCATCTGGAAGGACGTGCCCGGAGTATTGAATGCCGACCCAAGGTATTTCGACCAAACGCGACTTTTGGAGCGCATATCGTATCAGGAGGCGATAGAATTGGCCTTCTATGGCGCTACCGTTATCCACCCAAAGACCCTGCAACCCTTGCAGCGAAAGGAGATCCCCCTGAATGTGAAATCATTTCTCCACCCAGAGAATTCCGGGACGACAGTTGGGAAGGGGATCAGGATTGAACCTGAAACCCCCTGTTTTATTCTGAAAAAGGATCAGGTATTGATGAAAGTCTCTGCCCTGGATTTCTCCTTTATGGTGGAGGAAAACATCAGCGAGCTCTTTAAGCTCCTGCATGATCACAAGATGAAGGTAGACCTGATTCAGAATTCAGCAATCAGTTTTTCCGTTTGCTTTGACAATCGTTTTGGGCGCCTTCCCGACCTGCTGAATCAACTCAAAGGACGTTATAAGGTATTGCACGAGGAAGGGGTTTCCCTTTATACCATCCGGCATTTTGACAGTGCAGCCCTGGATTTCCTCCAAAATGGGAGGGAGGTGCTCCTGGAGCAACGCAGTAGGGAAACGGTACAACTGGTGGTTAAATGAGCCCGTGCCACGGGCATTTTTTTATCTTTATCCAAACAATCATGTAATCCATGAGCTTAGTCAGCGCAAAGGAGGTGGCCCAGGCCATACAGATGGATCGCTATGGTCCGCTGGGAACACTGGTCGGATGGGGACTGATGCGACTGACGCGAATGAGCAGTATCAATCGGGTCTATGCGAAATATAAGCACCTGCCGGGCCGGGAGTTTCTCGATGCGATACTTAACCACTACGATATCCACTTTGAGATCCCGGAGGAAGACTTTAAACGCCTCCCCAGAGAAGGGGCCTATATCACCATCAGCAACCATCCCCTTGGAGGGATCGACGGGGTGCTTTTGCTGAATTTGCTGCTGAAGGAGCGGCCGGATTATAAAATCATTGCCAATTTTCTGCTTCAGCGGATCGAACCTTTAAAGGACTTCATTCTTCCGGTAAATCCATTTGAAACCCATAAGGATGCCAAGAGTTCGATCGCAGGGTTCAAACGGGCGATGGAGCACCTCGGGGCGGGGCACCCGCTGGGGATTTTTCCCGCAGGGGAGGTGTCTACCTACAAAGATGGCAAACTGATCGTCGACAAACCCTGGGAGGAAGCGGCTTTGAAGCTTATTCGCAAGGCTGAGGTACCTGTGGTCCCCATCTACTTTCATGCCCGAAACAGCCGCTTGTTCTATCGGCTGTCGGAGTTTCACGATATCTTCCGGACGGCCAAGCTGCCCTCCGAGCTTTCAACCCAGCGGAATCGAAACATCAAGGTCAGGATCGGCCAGCCTATCTCGGTACAGGCCCAAAAAGACCAGGAAACGCTGGAAGAATTCACCGAGCTCCTGCGCAAGAAGACCTATATCCTGGCAAATCCCTATGAACGGGAACGCCTGATCGATCAGTTTCCACCGACTATAAAGATTCCAAAGGCTCCGAGACGCATCGCTTCTGCAGTCCGGACTGAAGTAATAGAGGGAGAGATCGAAAAGCTCCGCGAGAAGGATTGCCGGCTATTGCAAAGCAAGAACTACGAGGTCTTCCTCGCACAGAAAAAGGACATCCCATTTATCCTCCAGGAGATCGGCCGACAACGGGAAATGACCTTCCGCGCCATAGGGGAGGGGACTAACAAATCCCTGGACCTCGACCGTTTTGATGACTACTATCACCATCTCTTCCTATGGGATGATACCGAAAAACAGATTGTCGGGGCATACCGGATGGGTTTGGGGGCAGAGATCTTCGAGAAGTACGGCATCGATGGATTTTACCTGCAGGAACTCTTTCGCCTGGAGCCAGAGCTCTACCCAATGATGCGCAGATCAATTGAAATGGGACGCGCCTATATTATTGCTGACTATCAGCAAAAGCCCATGCCGCTCTTCCTGCTGTGGAAAGGGATTGTGCACACCACCCTTCGCTATCCGGAACACAAATATTTGATCGGGGGAGTTAGTATTAGCAACCAGTTTTCCAGTTTCTCCAAGTCCCTAATGATCGAATTCATGAAATCCCACTACTGGGATCCTTATGTGGCGCAATATATTCGCCCCAAGAAAGAATTCAAGGTGAAGCTCAAGGATGCAGACAAGGAGTTTGTGTTTGATTCGGCCAGGGCAGATCTGAACAAATTCGACCGGCTCATTGAAGAGGTAGAACCCGGAAGCCTGCGCTTACCGGTGCTGATCAAAAAGTATATCAAACAAAATGCCCGGGTGGTGGCTTTTAATGTAGACCCACTTTTCAACAATGCTGTAGATGGCCTGATGTACATCAAGATATCAGATCTTCCCGAGAGCACAGTCAAGCCGGTGATGGAGGAATTCCAGGCTGAACTGGAACGAAAAATGGCTGAAGGCAACGGCCAATCCTAATCCAGCAGCTCTTCCTCGATAAATTGCTGACTGAATGCTTTGATCGCTTCCCTCGTCTGTTTGAATGCAGCATACCTTTGTTCTTCCGTTCCGACAACTTTGGATGGATCGCTGAAATTGTGATGGATCCGTTTTGCATTTGGAGCAGGGATAAAAGGGCAGTTTTCCTGGGCGTGGTCACAGACGGTGATAATAAAATCCCAGGGGATGCCCTCATATTCCGACACATTGTTTGAGGTGTGTGAGGTGATGTCAATACCGTCTTCCCCCATGATGCTTACCGCATCGGGATTCAGGCCGTGGGTCTCAATACCAGCGCTGTATATCTCAGCCAGGGGGCTGGGCTGCAAAGCTTTCAAATAACCATGGGCCATCTGGCTGCGGCAGGAATTACCGGTGCAAAGTACAAGTACGTTTTTCATTTTGATGGAGCGTTTATTGATGCTTGAATTGATTTACTCGTTCCAACGGTTTTGCTCCGGCGCTCGAACAGGATATTGTCCCTCCAGACCCCATGCAGGCATCCGATGCGTTCCCGGTAGCCGATTCTTCTGAATCCGCCTTTTTCGTGAAGTTTTATGCTTGCGGTATTCTCCGGGAAGATACCGGATTGCAGTGTCCATATCCCATGGGCTTCGCTTTCCCGGATCAAAGCCTGTAACAACAACAGGCCCAAACCATTCCCCCTGGATTCCTTTCCGATATAGATGCTTACTTCGCCTACCCCTCCGTATACGCAACGGGAAGAAACCGGTGAGAGGGCAGCCCATCCGAAAAGCCCATCTCCCTGCACGGCTACCAATCTTCCTGTTTTAAGATGTGCGTTGTCCCAGGCAGGCCAGTCCGGTACCTGGGTCTCAAAGGTGGCCAATCCGGTGGCGATGCCTTCCGCATAGATCTGGGCCACTTCCGGCCAGTCCTGGGGTTTCATCTGGCGAATTTGCATACCTAAATATTTAACAGCAACCGGAACCGGGGGTACAACCGGGCTCTGCAACCTCCTCGATTTCGGGAACCCCACACAGGTCTCTGGCCTTGCAGGTCGTATGCTCGGGAGCGAGGATGATAATCAGTTCGTCCCCTTCCGTCCGATAGCCTTCCACCAGGAGTTGGCTGGTATGGAAATCCTTATTTCCATATTCAAATTTCAGGAGGGTTTCGCCTTTGAGCGGTTGTTGCGCTGCCACCCTTTCCAGAATGCTCAGCGCCTTCCGGGCTCTCATTTGAGGTGCGTTGGACTCCACCTGAGGTGCTTCCCAGAGCTGGACGACCGTTTCTTCCCAGGCATCCTGCCGACCCCCGCAATCTGTGGCCTGGATCTGGATGTTCTTCACTTCAGTGATATGGTAATCCGTTCGTAGGTAGGACCCCTTTTGATATTCAAACCCGAGTTTTTTCCGGGCGTTGTCTTTCAGCAGCTCAATAAATAGGGATGTTCTCATTTTAGCAACATTGTATTTGGATATTGGAAAAGAATTCCTGAAACAGTTCCTGCAAGGCTTCCCACCGCCCTTTATCGATACAGTAGCAGCGGTTTTTCCCCTGGATCTCCCCCGTTATCAGGCCAATTTTCTTGATTTCGGCCAAATGCTGCGAAATAGTAGCCTGGGCCAGGCCGGTTTCCTGTACCAGATCGCTGCAAATACAGGCATCCTGCGTGCTGATATATTGCAGGATGGCTACCCGTGCAGGATGCGCCAGGACCTTGGCAACCTGCGCGATCTCATTCTGCCGCGCGTTAAAAAGCTCTGTTTTGGAGATGCCCATTTCAATTGTTATATCGCAATATTACGATAAATCTAAAAACCATAAGCCGGGGATCGAAATTTTAACACTTTAGAACCAGGGACGTCTGCCTACCTGATAGGTGTTGTAGAATTCTTCATCCGATTTGGTCAGGTAGATAATCCCCTCTATCAGGCCGATTACTGCAGTAGCCCATACCAGGAATACGCCAATGCCAATACAACTCAGTACAAACCCTATGATAGAAACCACCAACAGGATAATCCCTTCTTTCTGGTACCCCAGGATAAACTTGTGGATTCCCGCCCAACCCAGGAAAATAGCAAGGATGCCAGCCAGTATCCGTTGATTGTCACCTCCGGCCGTCTGAAAACCTTCCTTGAATTCCTCAGCGGTTTTTTTGGCTTCTTCCTTGAATTCGCTGGAAGCTTCTTTGGTTTCTTCCTTGAATTCCTTCGCCTTTTCCCTGGCTTCCTCACCGAGTTCCCTGGCTTTTTGCTTTGCCTTGTCGAAGGCCTCCTCAGCCTTGTCCCCCAGGTCTTTTTTATCGTCTGACATGGTCGTTGATTATAGCTTCAAGTTAGGAAAATAATTCTATTTCTGAAATCCTTTGTCCACAGGCTCCCACAGCTCAATTTTGTTGCCCTCAGGGTCCATGACCCATCCGAATTTCCCATATTCATAGGTTTCCATCTCACCGATGATTTCCACCCCTTCTTTTCCGAGCTCCTCCAGGAGTTCTTCCAGGTTTTCAACCCTGAAATTCATCATAAAGGGTTTCTCGCTGGGGTTAAAATAGGAGGTGTCATCCTTCATAGGCCCCCAGTGGGTACTGCATCTTTCCCCTTTTTCATCCAACCACCAGAAGGAACATCCATATGCATCTATGGGAAGGCCGAGATGTTTGCCGTACCATGCTTTGATTTGATCCGGATCGGAAGCCTTAAAAAAGAAGCCTCCCAACCCTGTAACCCTTTTTTTCATGTTTTGAATTATTTAGAATTGTCATATTGTGATACTGAATTTAAATGAGCCAAAAGAATGGGGATAATCCCCCACCCACCCCAGGAAACAATTTACCCGGGTTCCCTGCAAAACCCTTGCGGGACAAGCTTTAATCTACCCGGCCTGAAATCTCTGAAGCCAGCCTTTTCGACACGTCAGGTTCTTAAGGTTGACAAAGGTTTGAGTCCCCGACAAGAGTCCATGCCATGAATGATCTACCGCTTAATGACCGCTTCATATTGGCTGATCCACTGCTCAACGGTCATCTTAGCGCACAGTTCTCCCAGGAGCGAAAAAGGAATGTGCTCTGGTTTTTTAAAACGGACGCAGCTCTTGCCCATATCGAGCCTGGTGGGGACCTGATCGGCATAGGCCTTCTGAAACCAGGTCATTAATCCCTCATTGGAATAAATCCCCATGTGGTAAAAGGCGATATGGTTTTTTTGAGAGGCGATATTCAGAAATGGCAGGGGCAATTTCGGATCACAGTGATATCCGGCAGGATACAGCTGATGCGGGACCACATATCCGATCATTCCGTAATTCATGGTCTCCTGAAATCCCTCAGGAAGGTTATTGAGAATCACCTGGCGCAGCCTTTGCATTGGAGCTCTGCGGTCTTCAGGCAATTGATCGATATAGGCCTGTGGGGTGGAGGCTTCTGATTTCATGGATATCCACTTCTGGGCAGGGGTTATTCCGCTGCATCAGAAAGATACGAAAATTCAGCCTTCACCTTATCCACGATGGTCCGAGCCAGCTTTTCTTTGCTTTCAGCCGTCCATCCAGCCACGTGGGGGCTCAGCAGTACATTTGGCGCCTCGATAAGATACTGGAATGCCGGGGGCATTTGCCCCTCTCTGAAGAGGGCTTCAAATGACGTCTTTTCATATTCCAGCACATCCAGGCCGGCCCCAAGGACTTTGCCCGTCTGCAGCCCGGCTACCAGGTCATCGGTATTCACACATTTCCCCCTTGAGGTATTCAGCAGCCAAAACGGTTTTTGGACCGCCTCGATAAATTCATGATTGACCATCCCGAGGGTTTGTTCGGTTTCCGGAACATGCAGGCTTATCACATCTACATTTTTGCGAAATTCCAGAATGCCCACCTGCCGTGCATCCTCATTCCCGACGCCACCGACAATGTCATAACAGATCACATCGGCTTCGAAGCCGCGCAACCTGCGGGCAAAGGCTTTTCCCATATTTCCATATCCAATGATCCCGACGGTCTTGCCCTGGATTTCACAGCCTCTGTTGGCTTCCCGTCTCCAAAGTCCTTTGCGCACTTCTGAATCTGCCATGTGGAGTTTGTTGAACAGGCTTAGCAGCATACCCAGGGTGTGTTCTCCCACGGCATCCCGGTTGCCTTCAGGGGCAGCTGCCAGGAAGATCCCCCGTTCCCTGGCATAGGGCACATCGATATTCTCCAGGCCTGCCCCCACGCGCCCGATGAATTTCAGGGAAACGGCACGTTCCAACAGGGCTTTATCTACAGGGATGCGGCTTCTAAGCACCAGCCCCTGGTAGTCGCCGATTTTCTTAAAGATTTCCTGGTAGGAGCCGGAATAATCCAGATGGTTTTCAAATCCAAGGCCTTCAAATTCCTGCAGCAACAGGGGGTGGTTCTCATCCAGGTGGAGTATTTTCATCATAAGCGTGCTTCGGGTAGTTTAGTTTGAGGATTCATTGGAATCAGATACCTAATACCACACGGGCAATCCAAAAATAAATCAGGATTCCAAAGATATCGTTGCTGGTGGTGATAAAAGGCCCGGTTGCAATGGCCGGGTCGATCCCCCGCTTGTGGAGAAACAGGGGTATAAAGGTGCCGATGATACCCGCAACAATGATGACCACGATCAGGGAAATGGAGATGGCCAGGGCCGTGGAGAAGTTGCCCTTCCAGATCCAGGTAAAAATCAACAGGACTACGGCCAGGATCAATCCGTTCAGGGTAGCCAGCAACAATTCCTTTAGCAGGCGGTTGCCCACACTGCCTTTCAGGTCGTCATTGGCGAGTCCCTGTACAATGATAGCGCTTGACTGTACCCCCACGTTTCCAGCCATTGCCGCAATCAGAGGGGTAAAAAAGAAGAGGATGGCATGTTGGCTGATCATGGCCTCGAATCCACCCATGATGCCGGCAGCTCCTACTCCTCCCATCAGGCCGAGGAACAGCCAGGGGAGTCGGGCCCTGGTGAGTTCCCAAATGCTGTCATCTGCTTCCACATCCTGTGAGATCCCCGCCGCTAGCTGATAGTCCTTATCTGCTTCCTCCCGGATGACATCGACAATATCATCAATGGTGATCCGGCCTACCAAGCGACCGATCTCATCAACCACCGGAATGGCCTCAAGATCGTATTTCGACATGATCTTGGCGACTTCCTCCGGCTTTTCGTTTACATTCACCGAATCTACCTTGGGGATATAGATTTCCTTTATGGGGGCTTTGGTGGAGGCGGTAAGCAGATCTTTCAGGGAGAGCCTTCCCCTGAGAATGCCATTGTCATCCACGACGTAAATCGAATGTACCCGTGTGACATTTTCCGCCTGTTGCCGCATTTCCTTTACACAGGTCAGGACGGTCCAGTTCTCATTGACCTTCACCAGCTCTTTGGCCATAAGGCCTCCGGCAGAATTTTCGTCATACCGCAGCAGGTCCACAATATCCTGGGCGTGTTCCCGATCAGAGATTTCCGAAATCACCTCCTGCACAATCTCCTTGGGAAGCTCTGCGACGATGTCCGCGGCATCATCCGTGTCCAACTCCTCGAGCTCACTGGCGATTTCCTTTGAGGACAGGTTGCTGAGGATAGCCTCCCGGACATCTTCATCCAATTCTGTCAGCACGTCAGAGGTCTTCTCGCTGTCCAGGAGCTTGATCAAATAGGTCGCCTGGTCTTCGTTCAGCTCATCGATGATCTCAGCGATGTCGGCATAGTGGTACTCCCCCATCATGGAACGCAGGGTAACGTTCTCACGAGATTCAATAAGCTGCTCAATGTCCGCGAGCAGCTCCTCGGTAAGTTTAAACGGTGTCATCCGAGATTCTCTTTGCCAGGGCGATAAAATCCGGGACATTCAGCTGTTCCGGGCGCCGGTCAAAGATAGCATCTTCTTTTAGATTATCTGAGAGCTGCAGGCTTTTAAGGCTGTTGCGAAGGGTCTTGCGTCTTTGGTTAAATGCCGTCTTGACCAGCCTGAAAAAGAGGACTTCATCACATTCCAGTTTCCATGTTTCCCTCCGCTCCAGCCGAAGCACCCCGGAATGCACTTTGGGAGGCGGGTCGAAAACCTCGGGGGGAACGGTAAAACAGTATTCCGCCTGGTAAAATGCCTGTACCAGAACTGATAGAATGCCGTATGCCTTGCTGCCCGGGCCTGCACAGATCCGCTCGGCCACTTCTTTCTGGAACATGCCGCTGAATTCAGGTACCCGGGAGCGCACCTCCAACAGGCGAAATACGATCTGGGAGGAAATGTTGTACGGAAAATTACCGGTGATGGCAAAAAGCTCCCCCGGAAACAAGGTGTCCAGGTTCAATTTGAGAAAATCGGCCTCAATCACCTCTACAGATAGGTAAGGCAGGTTCTCTAATTCAAGGGATGGAAGAAATTTTGAGTTCAGGTAGGCGATAGATTCCCGGTCGAGTTCCACAGCGATCAAATGGATGGGCCGCTGCAGCAATTGGCGCGTCAGGATCCCTGTTCCCGGCCCTATTTCAATTACGTTTGCAGTCTTTTTCAGGGTAAGCGTATCGGCAATCCGGCCGGCAATGTCCGGGTCCTTCAAAAAATGTTGTCCGAGTTGTTTTTTTGCCCGGACCTCGGATTTGGGAAATGATCCCCTGGCAGGTTTGCCCCTGCGTGAGCGTTTCCCCTTACTCATGGTCGCTGGTTTCAGAAGGGACTCTCATCAGTGCTGGCTGATGATTTCGAGTTCCGTACGAAAGGCGACAAATTTGTCACCGAACCGGTCTACCCCGTCCTGGCGCATTCGTGCAGCATCTTCACGATAATAATCCTTAAGGAGTTGTGGGCTGGAGGTCAGGTATTGTACCGCGAAGGTAGTTCCGCCGGTTTCCTCCTCCACCATCACCTGGCAAATTTTTGCCTCAAGAAATTTGCCCGTGGCCAGCATCTCCGGGATATGAACGGTTTGCATCCACTCCAGCCAGGGATCCCGGATGGATGGTTCCACATTGATTGTTACATTGTAGATATACATGGTTACAATTGAATAGGTTGAGGTCAGTTTACAGGATCCCCCCTCAGGATACGGAATTGCCTGCGGGCTTCCGGAAAATAATAACTGTCCTGGTAGCCGAAGATGATTACGCGGTAATGTTCCATCGCCTTTTCGGGATCATCCAAATGCTTTCGGTACAGCTCCCCAAGGGCAAAATGGGCATCGTCAGCCAGGATGTCCTGCCCGAAGAATTCTATGATCTTTACATAGCTCAGCCGTGCTGCTGAATAATCTCCCTTTTCCTCGAGTAGGCGGCCATGCATCAGCAGGGCTTCATCTTCAATCCGTTCTCCTTTGTGTTGATCCAACAGATCATTGAGTATTTCCAGGGCTTCCTCGTTTTTTTTCTGGTAAGCCAGAAGGTCAGCCCTGGCGTATTTCCCCAGGGCGGTTTGGGTGGAATCCTCCAGGGAGTTGTCTGAGATGATTAGACTCAGTTGCATGGCGTCATTTGCGATGAGCTGGGAGGTTGAATTCCGCAGCACTTTCAATTGGGTCAGGGCCCAGTCGAAATCCCCTTTGTAAAAACTCGTTTGTGCAACCTTGAATCGCGCCTGCTGCCCCATCACATCGTTCTTCATTTGTTTTTGGACCTGGGAAAATAGAATCAGCGCCTCGTTAAACCGCTGGGTGTAGACCAGGATATCCCCCAGATTGGATTTCACATAGGCTTCCATGTAATTGGGAAGGGGAAGCTCAAGCCCCTTTTTGAGGATCTCTATTCCTTTTTCGGGCTGGTCCATTTGGAAGGTCAGGAAGTTGGCATAGCTAATCTGCAATTGCAGGGTATTGGCCTGATAGCCATAGGAATCCATCAGGGCCTCATAGGCTTTTTGGGTTTTGGCGAGGTTCGGGGACCTGTCCTTCATCATATCGATATCGATAAGATGGAGGTGGGCATTGAGGCGGGTAACAGGGTCCGTGCTTTCTTTTTCCACAAATTCGAATGCAGCCTCCGCAGCCTCGAGGGCCGGAGCTTCTTCAGCAACCCTGCCCAGGGTAATGATGCGTTCCAGGTTCAATCCTTCCCTGCGTCTGTAAATCGCCTTTTCCTGTGTGAGGGCCTGGTCATATTGTTTTTGTTTGACAAAAAGCCAGCTGAGCATTTCATTCCACAGGGGGTTTGGATCCGATTGTGCCCGTTTGAGCAAGGCAGTGCGAAGGAGCTGGTTGTTTTGGTCCTGGGGGTCGGAGGTGACAAAGTCATCCAATACCCGAAGGACGTTGGGTTTTATGGATTCACGTTCCAATAACAGGTCCATATAAGCCTCGAACATCTGGCTGATATTTCCCTGTTCCCCGTAGATCCTGGCAATCTGGGTGTTGTAATCCAAATCGGGATTCAGTTCCATGGCCCGTTGATAGGCTTTTAGCGCATAGTCCAGAAGCGTATAGCGCTGGAATTTAAATCCGATCACATATCCATAATTCGGATTTGTTTCCAGGAGGTGCATGGCCTCGTCATACCATTGCACAGCTTGTTCCGGCGCTCCTTTCAGGCGATAGGTATAACCCAGGTCCACATAGGCCGTAGGGTGGACGGAGCCGCTCTCGATACGCCCGTCCAAAAAGGCAATTGCCTTGTCGTACTCCTCCAGCTGCTGGTAGCATTTTACGAGCTGTTCCGCATAATCCATCCTTCGGGGATTGTTTTTCACCAGTTTTTCGTAGAAGACAACGGCTTTGTCGAAGTCACCGTCATTGAAGTACTGCTTGGCCAGGAAGTCCTCCTGGCTCAGCACAGAACCGGAGAAGAAGAGAAATACCAAAAGGAAGGATATGCGTTTCAAACAAAGGCTTTTCCCAAAGATACGAACTAGAAGGACTCCCGTGCGTTAAGAACTTCCAAAGGGCACATTTAGTCGTTTACCCATTAATCAGGTGATCCGGTCAAAGCCGGTATAGGGGATGAGCACCCTGGGAATGCGTATCCCGTCAGGTTCCTGGAAGTTTTCAAGGAGGCCCGCCAGGATCCGGGGCAATGCCAGGGCACTGCCATTGAGGGTGTGGGCAAGCTGTGGCTTTTCTCCCCCTTCCCTGAACCGCAATTTCAAACGGTTGGCCTGGAAGGCCTCAAAATTCGAAACCGAGCTCACTTCCAGCCAGCGCTGCTGGGCTGATGAATAGACTTCGAAGTCATAGGTCAGGGCAGAGGTGAACCCGAGATCCCCTCCGCATAACCTCAGGATTCGATAGGGGAGCTCAAGAGAATCGAGCAGCTGCTTGACGTGGGCCACCATATTGTCCAGGGCGTCATAGGAAGAAGCAGGGTCTTCGACGCGGACGATTTCTACCTTGTCGAACTGGTGCAGTCGGTTCAGTCCCCGAACATGTGCCCCGTAACTGCCGGCCTCGCGCCGGAAGCAGGGTGTGTAGGCCGTATATTGTATGGGGAGGTCTTTCTTCTCCACGATCGTATCGCGGAACAGGTTGGTCACCGGGACTTCGGCCGTGGGTATCAAATAAAGGTCATCCTCTTTGAGCTGATACATTTGTCCTTCTTTGTCCGGCAGTTGCCCGGTGCCATAACCGGAGGCTTCGTTGACCAGGTGGGGCACCTGTATTTCCTGATACCCCGCCTGGGTATTCTGATCCAGGAAATAGGAGATCAGGGCACGCTGCAGCTTGGCCCCTTTCCCTTTGTAGACCGGAAAGCCGGCGCCGGTGATCTTCACGCCCAGTTCAAAGTCAATGAGGTCGTATTTTTTGGCCAGCTCCCAGTGGGGGAGGGCACCTTCATCGAGGTCCGGGATGGTCCCGGATTCGAAAACTACTTCGTTTGCCGTTTCATCCTGCCCCGCCGGAACAGAGGGATGGGGGATATTGGGAAGGAGGTACAGGGCCTCTTCCAGGGCTTCGGCAGCCGTTGAAAGCCGTTCCTGTAATTCTTTGGAAAGCTCTTTCAGGCGGGAAGATTCCTCCTTCAGGGCATTGGCTTCGGCCCCCTTTCCCGCTTTGAAAAGCGCGCCGATTTCTTTTGATTTTTTATTGGCTTCTGCCAGGGTATTGTCCAGTTCTGTTTGCAGGCTGCGTCGCTCCTGATCCCATTTCAGGATCCCGGAAATGATCGGGCGGGCATCTATTCCCCGTTTGTCCATAGCTTCTGCAATGTGTGCGGATGCATCCCGTAAGTACTGTAGTGGCAACATAAAATGACTGGAATTTGAGGACAAAGGTAGGGACAATTTAAGAATTGGCCTATGGAAAGCGATCCTACTCCAACCCCTTATCCACGGACGATTTAAAAGGGGAAGGCAGGATCCATTTGTGATGGCGATAGGGATCCCAGGGCTCTGCGGCAAGGTCCGTTTTCGGGTCGATCAAAGGGGCCGGATCATTTCGGTTTATGCGTACTTCCCCGATGACATAAACAGAAATGTCTTCCCCCTTGCTTGCGTAGTGTTTTTTAAGGCGCTGAGCAAACTGCCAAATGAAATCCGGATGGGTCTGCACCTTACGTATCTGTTTGAGGGTCAGCCATTCTCTCAGGTTTACCAGATGACCTTTCCCGGACGTCTTGTCCACTACCCTGAATTGAAGGTTCCCCCTTCGGCTCCGCAGCATCATCCGCCAGCTCATTCGGTGGCCTTCTTCCGTCCACAGCACATCTCCTTCTATGAAATGATGTCTTACCGGCAGGGCCAGTTGCAGGGTGAAATACACGCCCAGGACAGCCATTAACAGGGGGCCGAAGGCGGGCATTGAGAATTTTCCATCTTCGGGGATGGGCTTGGATGGGAAAAAGATGCGGCGGATGGTTTCAGGCTCGAAAAAGAAGGCGGTAAAGGCCAGGGAAAGGTAGGGGAAGATCCCGATATGGAAGACGGCGGAATTAAACAGATGGAAAAAAATGGAAGCCCCAAAGGCCCACTTACGGGTAGGCTTGAACAACAAGAGGGGGACTACCAGCAAATCGAAAAGAATGCCGAATATCCCGATGGCTTTCTGGACGATTGGAACCTGCAGGAAAGGTCCGATAAGAAAAAAGTCCTTTCGGGGTTCCATGAGCTGGGAGATAAACGAGAAATCCAGCCAGTCTCCGTACATTTTGGCAATTGCCGCATAGGTATACACGATAAAGAGCTGGGCCACCACGATCCATTTCACATAGGCGTACATGCTATCGCTTCTCAGATCCGGGTTCCTTCGGCAGTCCAGGCTATAGGCCCTGTGGGCCGGAAAAAAACACATGATGGCAGACACCAGGACCAACAGGTAATAATGATTGTTGTACGAGGTCTTCTGCATCAGGTACGTCCCGGTCCAGAGCAGGGTGAAGGCGATCATGCTCAGGCGGTAACGAAAGCCCAGGGCGACAAAAACGCCCATCAAACCCATAAGCATAAAATAGAAATACATGCCATTCCCGGGCAGGGGTTGGAGCCACTCAAAACCAATGAAGTTAAAGGTGAAATCCGGCTCCACCATGGTCCGCCTTACCCATCCGGTGAGGATGGCCCCGAAGCTTTCCAGGCTGATCAGGATTCCGAAAAAGATCCGGAAGATGATCAGCGGGCTGTTGTCAATTCGAGAAAACAGAAATCGGGACATCATGTTTTGCGGATTGCCTTCAGCGCATGTGCCTTGTCCTTTTCAAGCTGAATTTTCAACTCTTCGAGAGAATCGAACTTTTGTTCATCGCGAATCCGACCCAGCAATGCCACCTCCAGGGAGGCTCCGTAAAGGTCTCCCTGGTATTCGAAAAAATGGATTTCAATATGCTGACGCGTACCATCCACCGTGGGATTGGTTCCGATATTCATCATGCCGTGGTATTGCTTTCCCCCTATCTGGCAACGGACCACATAGACGCCACTGGATGGGATAAGTTTGTAATCGGCAGATACTTTCAGATTGGCCGTGGGGAAACCCAGGTTGCGCCCAAGCCTTTTACCTTTTTCCACCGTCCCGGACAGCATATAGGCGTAGCCCAGGTAGGTATTGGCCGTTTCCAGATCCCCTGCCTCAAGGGCATTGCGGACTTTGGTGGAACTGACGGAAACTTCATCGATTTCCTGGGCTGAGATTTCCTCCACCACAAAATCCAGGAGGTTCCCAAAACTTCTCAGATCCTGTATGTCTGCGTTTCGGTTCCTGCCAAAGCGGTGGTCATACCCAATGATCACTTTCTTGACGTGCAGTTTTTCCACCAGCACCTCCCGGACAAATTTCTTTGCCGTCATCCTGGAGAATTCCAGGGTAAAGGGATGGATTACAAGGCAATCAAGCCCCAACTCCTGAAGGATTTGGGATTTTTCCTCGATGGTATTGAGCAGCTTGATCTGACTATCCTTTTGGAGTACCATCCTGGGGTGGGGGAAAAAGGTCAGAAGGGTGGATTGCAGGCCGTGCTGCCTTCCGTTTTCAATCAGGCGTTCCAGGATTTTGCGATGCCCGACGTGGACCCCATCAAATGTACCTATGGTGACTACACTGGGAACCGATTTATCGTAATTGGAAAGACCTTGAACGGTTAACACAAAGACAAAATAATAAAAAAGCTTATTTTGCGGGCAAATGCCGGTTGATGCAGACAAAGTTACGTCTTGTTCTTTCAATTCCCCTATTTTTTTTCTTCTTGAGCGCCCTGTCCCAGGAAAGAGGCATTTACTGGGAAGCCCAATCCCGCACTACAACATCCCTGACGCTTTCCCGCCAGACCGTCAGAACATCATCTGACCGCGTATTCCGCCTCAGGGAGAACGCATTGAGAAGCCAGCTTGAATTGCTGCAGCAGGGGGAGGATGAAGTCCTTGTTTCCTTTCCGAACACTCTGGGCGGGTTTGATCAATATTGGGTCCGGGAGCAATCTGTCATGGCTCCTGAGTTGCAGCGTCAATATCCGAACATCCGGTCCTATGTCGGATACAGTACCGGGGAAGCGGGTTCAAGGATCCGGTTCAGTGTTTCCCACAAAGGAATGCAGGGGATGATCGTGCAACCGGGAGCGCAGACCCTGTACCTGGAACGCAGCGCCGGGTCTTCCCGTTCCTACCTGCTGTTTTCCAGAGAAGGACTTGAACCCGGACTGCAGGGATGGACCTGCAAGACGGATGCCAGCACTGCCAAGGCATTCCAGCGTATTCCGGGAGAAGGCCTCATCGACGACCAGCAACTCCGCACCTACCGGCTTGCCGTAGCTACCACAGGAGAGTATGCCCAATACCACGGCGGTACGGTCCCGGATGCCCTGGCCGCCATCAACGCCACCATGACCCGTGTCAATGAGGTTTTTGAAAGGGACATGGCGATTCGCATGGAACTCATCGCTGAAACCTCCCGGGTCATTTACACGGACCCCAATACGGATCCCTTTGGAGGGAACCTGAGTTCAGAAGCGCAAACGACTTTGGATGCCCGCATCGGTTCGTCCGGTTATGACATCGGGCATCTCTTCCACCAGGCCGGGGAAAACGGGAATGCCGGCTTTATCGGGGCGGTCTGCGTGGACGGGCGAAAAGGAAGCGCTTTCGCATCAACCCCCACCCCGGAAGGGGACCGATTTGACCTGGACTTTGTCGCCCACGAGATGGGGCACCAGTTTGGAGCCAACCACACCTGGTCGTTTCAATCCGAGGGGACAGGCGTGCAGGCAGAGCCCGGAAGCGGGTCGACCATTATGGGCTATGCGGGCATTACCCAGAACAACGATGTGCAATCCACAGGGGATGACTATTTTCATTACTACAGCATCTTTCAGATGCGGCAGTACGTCCTGGGAACAAGTTGCGCCAGCCTTTCGGTTATCGACAACACGGCCCCGGAAATCACCCCTTTGCCGGATTTCAGCATCCCGAAAGGCACGGCTTTTGTCCTGGAGGGGGTCGCGACGGATGCCAATCCCGAAGACGTGCTTACCTACAGTTGGGAACAGGTGGATGACGGGGTGGTGACCCGCTCCAGCTTCGGACCTGAAAACCCTGCGGGCGCCAATTTTCGTTCCCGCCGGCCGGTGAGCGAGCCCACCCGGTTTTTCCCCCTTTTGAGTAGGGTTGCCAGCGGCAATCTCACCCAGACGGACCCACCAACCGGATCGGCCTGGGAAACGGTTGCCACTGTGGAGCGCGACCTGAATTTCGCACTGACCGTTCGGGACAATGGCGAGGGAGGAGGGCAGCTCAGCTCAGATTTGGTCAGGGTGCGGGTGGAAGAGGAGGCAGGTCCTTTTCGCGTGCTTTCCCAAAGTGTTCCGGAGGAATATGAGATAGGGAGCGTACAGACCGTAACCTGGGATGTAGCCGGTACCAATTCGGCACCCATCAACACCCAATTGGTGGATATTTACCTCTCCTCGGACGGGGGCCTGAATTTTCCCATCCTTATCGCCGAAGACCTTCCGAATACCGGGTCTGCTCAGGTGCAGATACCGCGCATACCGACCCCCTTTGGCCGATTTATGGTTCGGGCTTCAGACCAGATCTACTTTGCAGTAAACGACAGCGATTTCGCCTTAAATGAACAGCCATTCCTCCTTTATTTTGAAGAGTTAAAGGCGGAAGCATGCCAACCGGATAATGCGGTTTTTGAATTCACTTACCAGACCTTTGGGGGGTTTGAGGCCCCTGTAGCCCTTGATGTCAGCGGCGTGCCTCCCGGGCTCACGGCCCTTTTCTCTACCGATACCGTTCAGGTGGACGGCAGCCAGGTAAGCCTTGCTTTTACGGGCACGGAAGCCGTGGCTCCCGGTTCTTATGCCCTCGAGGTTAGCGGCACCGATGGTTCCACCGTTCGTACAGTGCCCATCATCCTTCAACTCGTGGATAGTGTTTTCACGGAAACCGTTTTGCTTTTTCCCGAGGACGGGGCCACTGATGTAAACCTGAATCCGGAACTGCAGTGGACCGGAGGAGCGGGAGACCAGGCCTATGATCTGGAACTGGCTACGGACCCCTCCTTTACCAACCTCATTGTCCAACGAAGGATACACAACACCCGCTACCGCCCAGGTGTGCTTGAAGAAGATACCGGGTATTTCTGGCGTATCCGGCCTGTGAATCCCTGCGGGGAAGGAAGTTTCAGCCCTCCTTTTAGTTTCAGGACGATCAATTCGGATTGTAAGACCCTCTCTGCTGCAGGGCTGCCTATTGACATTCCTTCCACCGGAACCCCTATCATCACCTCCGTGATTGCGGTGACAGATAACCAGCCCGTATTGGAGGTAAAGGTTAATCTGGATGTGGAACACAGTTTTGTCTCGGACCTTATTATCAGTCTTACTTCTCCCTCGGGAACCAAAGTGACCCTGGTCTCCAACAACTGTGGTGAAGCCAACGATATCAACGCCACCTTCCAGGATGATGCGCCCCCTTTTGCCTGTTCGAACAATCCGGCTATTTCCGGGGTGGTTCGTCCGCTGGGATCCCTGGATGCCTTTGCCGGTGAATCCAGTTTTGGGGAATGGGTGCTGACCGTTGAAGATACGGCCCCGGCAGATGGCGGAAGTTTAAATTCCTTTACCCTGGAGCTATGCGTGGAAGGTGAATTCCGGCCGGATGTGGATCAAGACGGTGTTTTCGATGATGGGGATGACCTTTGCCTGGGAACCCCCCTGGGAGCAGAAGTAGATGCCAATGGCTGCGAGGTTTTCCGCTTCCCGGAGAACCGCTTCCTGATCACGGCCTTCAGTGAAAGCTGTATTGGGCTTGGAGACGGCAGGATCGTGGTCGCTGCTACCGAACCCTTTGAGTACACCCTGGAAGTACAGGGGGATAATACGAATGTCAGCGATTCCTTTACAAACACCTATGAGGTTGAAGGATTGGCTGACGGCACGTATACCGTTTGTGTTGGAGGTACCGATGGGACGAACCTCTATGAAACCCAGTGCTTCGAGGTTACTGTGGATAGCCCGGAACCCCTCAGTGTTGTCGCAAGTCCTGCTGCGGACTACACTTCTGTAGCACTCCAGCTCGAGGGGTCGGAGTATTATGTGATTACCCTTAACGGGCGAACCGAAACCATTCAGGGTTCGGCCTATACCCTGGAGCTGGATAAGGGGTATAATACATTGAAGGTAGCAGGATTTCCTGCTTGCAAAGGAGAATTTCAGGCGGAATACCTGCGATCGGATCAACCCCTGCTGGCCCCCAACCCCTTCATCGATGCCTTCGAGATCCGTGGAATACGCCCGGATCAGCCGGCCGAGGTAAATATATTTGACCTTTCAGGAACCCTGGTATGGAGCGTACAGCAGGTCCCACGGGAAGGAAGCCTTGTAGTCCGGGCACCCGGACTTCCTTCGGGCCTTTATATTGTTGAGGTTAGCCAGGGGGGTGTCCAAAGTTTGTACAAAATTCAGCGGCAATGATGCATAGAAGACTTTTTGCCATCCTAATCGTACTGTGCTGCAGTTGCAGCAAAAAGGATCCTCCTCCCGTGGTGCCAGGGACAGCCACCCTGGTTTTCCCGGAGAACAATTCCCTTTGCATCACCGGAGTGTCCCAGAGCCCTACGACCAGTGAAGTCACTTTCAGCTGGCTTGCCGCCCAGAATGCGGACAGCTATGAGGTGATCGTAACCGCTTTGAATGCAGGAGGTGTGCAGCGACAAATCACAACAAGGTTGAATGCTGATTTTGTGCTGGACAAGGGAGCCCCTTATTCGTGGCAGGTCGTCGCCCTTAATCAGAGCAGCGGTGAGAAAGCCGCCAGCACGGTCTGGCAATTTTACAATGCCGGTGCTGCCCTTTCCTATCCCCCCTTTCCGGCCCGACTGATGGCGCCGGAATCCGGAGTTTCTGTATTTCCCAACACCAACAGTCAGGTTGTTTTGGCCTGGGAACTGGCAGATGCGGATAATGATATTGCTGAGGTTGAGGTGTATTTGGGCACTAGTGCGGATGCGCTTCCACTACTCGTATCCCTGGGGGGAACCGCTGAAAGTCTCCAGATCACCGTGGAAAGCGGATCCGTATATTATTGGCAGATCCTGAGCCGGGATTCCAGCGGAAATACTTCACTGTCACGTTTGAATTCGTTCAGGGTGCTGTGATCAGGTTCCATTGAATTCGTTCATGGTCCGGGCTGCCCCGGCCAGTACAAAAGATCTGATCAGCGCAGTACTTCGCTTGAGCCGATCGGGAAGTTGCTCGGCTTCTGTTTCATTCCATCTGCCCAGCACGTAATCAACCTGCCTTCCTTTGGCATATTCCGATCCGATCCCAAAGCGAAACCGGGCATAGCGGGTGGTCCCCAAAACGTTTTGGATATCACTGAGGCCATTGTGTCCACCATCACTCCCTTTGGTCTTCAGCCGAAGCGTGCCGAAGGGCAGGTTCAGGTCGTCGGTGATGACCAACAGGTTCTCCAGCGGGATCTTTTCCCGGTCCAGCCAGTAGCGAACGGCCTTGCCGCTGCGGTTCATGTAGGTACTCGGCTTGAGGCAAAGCAAAGACCGCCCTTTGATCCTGAAGGTCCCGATATCGCCCAGGCGCCCGGATTCGAAGGAGAATTCCTCCTCCCTGGCCAGGATGTCCAGGATCTGGAACCCAATATTGTGCCGGGTCCCTGTGTACTGGTCCCCTATGTTGCCCAGCCCGGCGATCAGGAATTTTTTCATGGGATCTGTTTCTTCAAGCAGGTTTTTTTTATTCGAAAACCAATGGCGGAACCAGGAACTCAAGGTGTGTGTTTTCACCCAAAATACAAAAAGCACCCTTACCAGGAATGGGTAAGGGTGCCTTTGCACTGATTTGTTTCGCTTTATTCTTCAGAAGCCTCTGCAGGTGCCTCAGCTTCTGGTGCTTCAGCTCCTTCTTCAGCCCCTTCTTCCAGTTCTTCATCATCCTCTTCAACCACCACTGCGGTACGGGCTGTTTTGACCTGGATCACTACGGTGCTGTCCGGATGCAAGATGGTAAAATCGTCACTCTTCAGGGATTCAACGGAGATGTTGTCACCAATCTTCAGTTTGGAGATATCCACGTTGAAGAAATCGGGCAGGTTTGCCGGAAGCGCCCGGATAACCAGCTTGCGCTTGCGGAACAGCAGACGCCCACCGTTGCGAACCCCTGGGGAATTTCCTTCCAGCCGCACGGGGATTTTCATCGTTACGGGCTTGTCGTCGAAGAGCTGGTAGAAATCCACATGCAGGATGCTGTCCGTTACCGGATGGAATTGGATGTCCTGCATTACGGCACTTACCTTGTCTCCGTTGTCCAGTTCAATTACCACGGTATGCGCACTGGGCGTGTACACCAGGTTTTTGAACGATAGTTCGTCTGCTGAAAAGTGCAATGGTGTTTCCCCTCCGTATACCACGCAAGGGACCTTTCCAGCATTACGTAGGGCCTTGGTTGACTTCTTGCCCACGCTTTCTCTTTGGGATCCTTTGATCGTAATTGACTTCATTATAATGGTTTAATTAATATACTACAGAATAAATTTCGAGGAGATTGAGGTGTTGTGGTGCACCCGGTGCATCACATCGGCAAATAAATCCGCACAACTCAATACCGTGATCTTATCGCTCTTGGCAGTGATCGGGATGGAATCCGTCACGATGAGTTGTTCCAACCTCGAGTTTTCAATTTTTTCCACCGCATTCCCGGAAAGAAGGCCATGGGTGGTAATGGCCCGTACACTTCGGGCTCCCCGGTCCATCATCAGGTCGGCTGCCCGTGTCAGGGTGCCAGCTGTGTCTACCATATCGTCTACAAGGACTACGTTCTTGTTTTGCACATCGCCGATCAGCTCCATGTGGGAGATCACATTCGCCACGGCGCGCTGCTTGTAGCAAATCACCACGTCGCTTCCCAGCGCCTTGGAATAGGCGTATGCCCTTTTGGAACCTCCCATATCCGGCGAGGCGATGGTGAGGTTTTCAAGGTTCATTTTCTTTACATAGGGCAGGAACAAGGTAGAGGCAAAAAGGTGGTCCACAGGCTTTTCGAAGAAGCCCTGGATCTGGTCTGCATGCAGGTCCATGGTTATGATCCGGGTAGCGCCGGCTGCCTCCAGCATTTTGGCGACGAGCTTCCCGGCTATGGGAACCCTGGGTTTGTCTTTGCGATCCTGCCGGGCCCATCCGTAATAGGGCATTACTGCAGTGATATGCCTTGCGGAAGCCCTTTTGGCGGCGTCCAGCATCAGCAACATCTCCATCAGATTCTCTGAACTGGGGTGTGTGGAACCGATCACAAAGATCCGGGCACCCCGGATGGACTCTTCATAAGAGGGTTGAAACTCCCCGTCGCTGTAACGGGAAATGATAATCTTACCCAAGTCAGAACCATAGGCTTTGGCAATTTTTTCACCCAATTCCATGCTCTGGGTGCAGGCAAAGATTTTTGGTTCCGGTACCGTATACGACATGGCGATTATCTTCGTGTTTTTTCGTTCGCGAACTCCCTCATTTCAAAGGAGGTGCAAATTTATAAATTTATTTGGGTTGCTAAAGGATAATCAAAGGGTTTTTGGACTCCCGGATTGAAATTATTTTTTAGTTTTGCAGACCGCTTACGCCTCGGTGGCGGAATTGGTAGACGCGCTGGATTCAAAATCCAGTGGTAGCAATACCGTGTGGGTTCGATTCCCACCCGAGGTACGGATAAACCAAAAAAATGGTGAAATGCGAGCGAGCTTCTCAAAAGGAAGCTCGCTTTCTTTTTAGAAGCGACCGAAGTGTTTCTTTACTGCAATTTCATTGCGGTGATATTTGTCATAGGTTAGGCTCAGACATTTTTGTGTCCGGATTCTTGTCCTGATCAGGAAATAGGAGACCCTTATTATATGAAATAAGTACTTTGGGAGGAAACAAGTAATCATGAGATCATTTGCAATTTTTTCTTTGTGTTTTTTTCTGAGTTTAGGCTGCTCCAATACGGAAGACGAACCTGAAAACCTGACAACATCATTTCAGGGAATCGCCATAAACAGTATATCTAATAATGAGCCATTTACTGGTCAAATTGAAGTAATTGGTAGTTTTTTGGGTGTTGCGCCAGAAGATGTTTTTCGCAGAACATTTCAAATTGAATCCAATGGCAGCTTTGATATCACGGTTACGACCAAAGATGTTGGACCTTTCCAACTAAGCCTAATTGGATACAGCCAGGAGTGCAATGACCCAACTGGCGAAGTCCCCCGGTTACCATGTACCTTTTTCAGTGCGGGTATAGATCATACCAATATTGAAATTTATGTACTTGGGCCTAGATGATTTCTAGTATTTCTAAATGAACGTGAAGCTCTCTTATGAGAAATACCCAACAGCCTCACTCGTGCTGTAACGATTATATGGCGTAATAGGCTCTGGTGAGTAGATGTGAATTTGTTGTATCTGAAACCGTTTAATGCACCAGGCGAAGAATGCTTTGTCTTTTATTCTTGGATTGGTGGCACGCTGCCAAACCTCCTTGTAGCGTTGGCATTTGTTTAGTTCCTGGTCGGCATACTTCTTAAAATCGGCTTGGTTCATCTTGGTTTTTCTCATTAAAGTTATGGAATGTAGGCCTGGTTTACAGACCGTGTGTTCCTTTTTTGTAATTTGATGGAGCAACAACCAACCAATGCTCCGCTTCTTCCGCCAAATACGACAACGACTTTTAACGGACAACAAATTCAGCAAATACCTCCTATATGCGGTTGGAGAAATCCTGTTGGTGGTTATAGGGATTTTGATTGCGTTGCAGATCGATAACTGGAATGAAGAAAGAAAAATGCGCGCAGTAGAAATTCGGACACTCCTTGAAATCCAGGCCAACCTTGAAGATAATATCCGTATTCTCGAGCGAACCGTCGTTACTGAATCCGAATACCTTTCTTATAATAAATTGATCCTCGATAATCTTAATAATCGAAAGCCCTACTCCGAAGAGTTGGATAGGGCTTTTGCGGTTTATTTCTGGACCATCACCACAAATCCCGTCGTTGGAAGCTATGAATTTTTAAAATTAAAAGGCTTCGACTTAATCACCGACGACAGCCTGCGTAATAGCATCCGATTCATTTTTGAGAATGAATTTCCCATCCTGAAAAATGAAAATGAAGTATGGTCAAACAATTTGCAGCAAAACATTTCCTATCCCTTTCATGTAAAGCATTTTGAAAGGTATTATTCAATGGGAAGTGACGGATCAGAGCTCGAGCTAGCTAGGCCTTTCGACTACGATGAACTCCTCCAAAACAGGGAATTCAAGAGCATCAACACCGAAATTATTTCCAACAGGAAATGGAATATTCGGGGTCTTAAAAAGCTGATTCAGGATATTGAATTGCTGATTCAGGATATTGAAGTGTTTCTGAACAATAAGGGGGCATCGGTTTAATTCGTCATATTTGGAGCATGCCAAAACGACTTCCCGACCATATTTTCCTTTTTCGTACTTTCAGAATGTAACCGACCAACCATGCTCCGCTTCTTTCGCCAAATCCGTCAACGTCTTTTAACTGATAACAAATTCAGCAAATACCTACTTTATGCGGTTGGGGAGATTCTGTTGGTGGTCATTGGGATTTTGATTGCGTTGCAGGTGAATGACTGGGCCGAAGGGAAAGAATTAAAGGCTACGGAGAATCAAACCTATGCTGTTCTTTTAACAAGCCTGCGTAAGGATTCCCTCGAGTTGGTACGTATCATTGATGTTCAAAACAAAAGTCTTAATGCGCAAAACACCTTTATAAATTCAAGCGCCAAAGAGCTGTTGGACAAGAAATCGAGGCAGGAAATCTCGGACTTAATTTTCGATGTCCACAATGGGGTGTATAGCTTTTTTCCAAAGTACGGCACATATAATTCACTGGTATCTAATAAAGGAATTGACCTCATAAGTTCGGAAAATATTAAGTCTGATCTCATTGACTTATATGATTATTTCATGTAAAAAGAGCTTACCGTATAATTGTAAAT
>CBFCWO010000012.1:0-44971 GCA_965601625.1 uncultured Flavobacteriaceae bacterium
ACTGCCAACTGCTACTGCCGACTGAGGATTATCCCGCCACAGCGGGATGATCCTCACTGCGCTCACTCCTGCAAATACAAAGCCTGCCCCCACCTAGGGCGGGGGCGGATTTTGTTTGCCTTTCGAAAAGCTGAAATACATTTCGCTTTTCTTCGGCAAACAAAAAGCCCTGCAATCTTCATTGCAGGGCTTTGTGCTTGATGTGACCGCGGGAGGATTCGAACCCCCAACCCTCAGAGCCGAAATCTGATATTCTATCCAGTTGAACTACGCGGCCTAGCGGGCGCAATTTACACAAAATCTGCTTTCCGGGGCGAGCAAAATCCGCTGGAAGGGGATGGGTTGGTTGCATTTTCTGCAGAGGCCAAACTCAGGGGTATCCAGGGCCTGGAGGTGGAGCTGTAATCCGGATAGCCGTTCCCGGGCCTTTCTTAGGGCAGCATCCGCTACGGCCCTGTTGTTTATGGCATCCATGCGGGAGACCCGGCCAATGGCGTTGTCCGGGGCAATAGGCTGGGTCAGGGATTCATACCGTGTTATCTTCCTGCGGGCCTTCTCGATAGCCATCTCCAGCTGTTCTCGCACAGCATCCCTGTCCTGCATCTACCTAGGCGTTTAACACCTCTTTTACTATAGCGGCGATGGTCTTGCCGTCCGCCTGTCCGGCCAGTTTTTGAGTAACTGTTCCCATGACCCGCCCCATGTCCTTCATGGAGCTCGCCCCCACTTCGGAGATAACTGCTTCGACCACCTGGCGAATTTCATCTTCGGAGAGCTGTTCGGGCAGGAATCGCTCCAGGACTTCGATCTGCTGCAGCTCGGGCCCGGCCAGGTCTTCCCTGCCCTGCTCCTGATAAATGGCCGCACTGTCCCTGCGTTGTTTGACGAGTTTCTGCACCAGGGCGATCTCGTCCGCCTCGGAAAGCTCCTTTGCCCCACCCTTGTCGGTCCTGGCTAGCAACAGGGCTGATTTTATGGCTCGAAGGGACTCCAAAGCTACCGTATCCTTTGCCTTCATGGCGGTTTTCATTTCCTGCATTACCTGATCCTGTAAACTCATGACTGCTTGATTTTTAAGGGATACGAAGATAAAAAATAAACCCGAGAAGCCTTGCTCCCCGGGTTTGGTGGATTTGAAAATAATGCCCTATCGTTTCCTAATCCACATTGTCGTGCAGGAAGGAATTGTTGGAGCGCAAACGCAGCTCGTCATTGCTGTCCTCCCCCAGGGTGGTGCGGGAGATCTTGGTATCCGAATCGGATTCGCGGCTCAGATCCACCCCCTGACGCTTGTAGGCGGGCTCATTTTCAATTTCTTCTATGCTGTTGCGGTTGTGCTGGAACTTATAGTTGAAGTCCTTCAGCTTGCGACGCCTTTCATCCGCCCGTTCCTTCAGGATCTCTGAGATGGGGCGGTCGGTGGGCTCCTGGTTTTCCGGTGCAGCGGGGCTTTCGGGCTTATCGATCACCTTCTTTTCAAAAACCAGTTCATCCCCGGAGAGCTTGGGATCATAAAATTCCGCTTTGGATGTCGCCCCGGTCAGTTTGCGTTCCAGATCCAGGTACTCGTCCAGGTTATAGCGGGTTTCCCCTTCTTTCTTGTACTCCAGTACAGGAGTGATTTCCACATGCTCATTGACGTTGATCTCACGCACATCCGCATCGAGGTCGAAGGTTATCACGTTCTCCTCCTCAGCTTTCTCTCCCGGTTCTTCGGCTTCCATGCTTTTTTCCAGGGGCATGTCAAAGGCCAGGGCAAACTGGTCCTCCTTCTCAGCCACGGGTGAAACCACCTCGGGGTCCACTACTTCCATATCCCTGATCAGGTCCTTGGAGTCCACGATCACAAATTCAGACGCTTCGGGTTCTGCCACAACTTCTTCGAAAAATACATTGAAGCTGCGGATATACTGGGTGGTAGGGATCAGGTCCATTCCAGGAGACGCGACCACGTCAAGGTCCTCCTCCTCAAGGTCCAGGGTATGAATGACTTTGGGCTCACTCAGGTCCTGCTGGGCCTTTTGCTCATCTTCCAGGGTGTGGACGATCTTTTTGGATTCGGTATTGACGATCTCATCCTGCTGGTCGATATTGAAGCCCGTAGCAATTACGGTCACGGCGATGGCTTCGCCCAGATCCTCGTCTTCACCCACACCCATAATGATGTTGGCGCTATGGCCGGCTTCGATCTGAATATGATCATTGATCTCCCCTATCTCATCAATGGTGATTTCTTTGGAACCTGAAACGATGAGCAACAGGACGTTCTTGGCCCCGGTAATCTTGTTGTCGTTGAGCAGGGGGGAATCCAGGGCCTGTACAATGGCTTCCTGTGCCCTTGAGGTGCCGGAGGCGATGGCAGATCCCATGATAGCCGTACCACTGTCCGAAAGCACGGTTTTGGCATCCCTGAGGTCGATGTTCTGGGTATAGTGGTGGGTGATTACTTCGGCAATTCCCCGGGCGGCAGTGGCCAGGACCTCGTCTGCTTTGGCGAATCCGGCCTTGAACCCGAGATTTCCATAGACCTCCCGCAGTTTGTTGTTGTTGATCACAATCAGGGAATCCACATTGCCGCGCAGGGTCTCGATCCCACGCTGGGCTTGCTGGCATCGCATTTTACCTTCAAACTGGAATGGCATGGTCACGATCCCCACGGTGAGGATATTCATTTCCTTGGCCTGTTTGGCGATTACAGGTGCAGCCCCGGTTCCGGTGCCCCCTCCCATTCCGGCAGTGACAAAGACCATTTTGGTATTCGTGGAGAGCATCTGTTTGATCTCCTCCATGCTTTCCACAGCTGCCTTCTCACCGATCTCCGGATTGGCGCCCGCGCCGAGGCCTTCGGTCAGGGAAACCCCCAACTGGATCTTGTTGGGCACAGAACTGTTTTGAAGGGCCTGGGCATCCGTATTGCAAATCACAAAATCCACGCCGTTGATCCCGGCCTGGAACATGTGATTGATCGCATTGCTGCCCCCTCCCCCAACGCCGATTACCTTGATCACGTTGCTTTGGTTCTTGGGTAAATCAAAAGTGATATTATCCATTTCCATAAGTTCTTCTGTTTTGTTCTTTTCGTTAATTATTGCGTGATGGCCATTATTCGGCGTTGTCTAAGAATTCCTTGAGTTTGTCCGCCCACCGGTCCAGGACGGATTTTCGTTCCTTGTGCATGGCGGCAGCCTCTCCCCCTTCGTTCATTACTTCTTCCAGGATGAGGTCTTCGGATCCTTCGGCGTATTCCTCCCCATCCTTTCGATATAGGTTCCTGTGCCTGTTTTCCACGGCATTCATCAGCAGCCCAACGGCCGTGGCATAGGTAGGGCTGGCGATTTCCGCATCCGAGTCCCCGGCCAGGTGCTCGTTGGGATACCCGATGCGCGTATCCATGCCGGTGATGTATTCCACGAGTTGCTTGAGATGCTTCAGCTGGCTCCCGCCCCCGGTAAGGACGATCCCCGCAATAAGCTTTTTCTTCTGTTCCTCGTGTCCGTAGTTCTTGATCTCCAGGTATACCTGTTCAATGATCTCCACCACCCGGGCATGTATGATCTTGGAGAGGTTCTTCAGGGTAATCTCCTTGGGCTCCCGTCCCCGGAGGCCGGGAATGGAAACGATCTCGTTGTCCTTGTTCTCGCCGGGCCAGGCCGAGCCGAATTTGATCTTCAGCAATTCCGCCTGCTTTTCGATGATCGAACAGCCTTCTTTGATATCCTCGGTGATCACATTCCCCCCAAAGGGTATCACGGCCGTATGCCGGATGATCCCATCCTTGAAGATGGCCAGGTCGGTGGTTCCACCTCCGATATCGATCAGGGCAACCCCTGCCTCCTTTTCTTCCTGGCTCAACACCGCGTTGGCTGAAGCAAGGGGCTCCAGGGTAATGTTGTCCAGGTCCAGCCCGGCGCTTTTGATGCAGCGCCCGATGTTCTTGATGGAGGATACCTGGCCCACCACCACGTGAAAGTTGGCTTCCAGGCGCCCGCCGTACATCCCGATGGGCTGCTTGATCTCCGCCTGCCCGTCCACCTTGTATTCCTGTGGAAGGACATGGATGATCTCCTCTCCCGGGAGCATCACCAGCTTGTAAACCTGGTTGCACAATTTGTCCAGATCGGCTTCTCCAATCACCTCCTCAGAATCCGGACGGGTGATGTAATCGCTGTGCTGGAGGGAGCGGATGTGCTGTCCGGCAATACCCACTGTTACCGATCCGATCTTTATGCCGGAGTCGGCCTCCGCCTGCTCGATGGCTTGCTGGATGGACTGTATGGTTTGCGTTATATTGTTCACCACTCCGCGGTGAACCCCCAAACTGCGGGACCTTCCGATTCCCAATACCTCAATCTTGCCATATTCGTTCTCTTTCCCGATAATGGCAACGATCTTAGTGGTTCCGATGTCGAGGCCTACTGAATATGTCGCTTCTTCCATGTTAAATTAAATTTTAGTACAAACTACCTGGTTTTCAAATTCGAGACTCACCACCTGATATGACATCAGGGTATTTTCCTGTTCGGCCTTGGTATAAAAGGCCTTGAAATTCTTAAACTTCTCATCCAGGTCCGTCACATCGCCCAGGCGCACCACAAAATGCTCCAGTCGAAATTTCAGGTGGTAATCGGACTCCCCTTCAATATGAATTCCGATCACATTCTTGCTCAGAAACGGATCCTGGTTGATATACTTCAAAATCACATAGGCATCCTGAAGGGTCGTGCCCGTAATTTTTCCGGTTATGATAGGTACCCGCGCAGAATGATTGGGTGAGAGAGGCATTTTCCGACCCTCATCGTCCAGATAGAAAGGACGTTCTACGGCCACACGACCGACGGGGCGTCGTTGCGTGATTTTCGTAGTAAGTTCACCGTCAATAGTAAGATAGGCTTGGGCATTTTTTACCATATCATGGGTCCTCAGGACCGATTCTATAGTATTCAAAACTACCCTTTCTTTAGCCACATTCCGGAGGGGACCATAATTTTGTATTAACAATTTATTAACCATATTCTCGGTCAAATAGAGGTTTTCACCTTCTTCGAAATGGACGCGAAGATCCCGGACCTTCCTGTTGGAATTCCGGGCATCCGAAAAGGCGTATAAGGCTGTTGTACAACAGATTAAACCAATGATTTTCAGAGTGTTCCAATTAACTCGCATGGCGTAAGGCATTTTGAATTAGCGGGGCCTGCAGCCCAATATCTCCTGCCCCCATGGTGACCAAAACCTGGGGGTTGTGTTTCGTTATTTCATCGACCAGCTCACCGGTGGAAATCCATCGTTTCCTGGGGTTTTCGATAAGCCCCAGCAGCCAGTGGGAATCAACACCCTCAATGGGGAGCTCCCGTGCCGGATATATGTCCATCAGCCAGATCTCATCGAAGCGTGACAGGCTCTCGGCAAAGGCAGCGGCAAAATCCCGGGTTCGGGAATAGAGATGCGGCTGGAACACCGCGAGGACCTCGCGCCCGGGGTGCATTTCCCGAACGGCCTGATACACCGCATCGATCTCCGTGGGATGGTGTGCATAGTCATCGATATAGACCTGTTGCGGGTTGCTTATCTGATAGGTAAACCTGCGCTCCACCCCTTTAAACGTGCTCAAAGCCTTTGCCAGCTGATCCGTTCGGGGGGTAACCTGCATGGCCATGGCAAATGCCGCCAGGGCATTGAGCAGGTTGTGGTGTCCGGGCTTTCGGAATTGCAGGCCTTCCAGGGTCTTCTCTGGTGTCTCTATATCAAAGCAATAGCTTCCGGATTCCACCCGGAGGTTTCGAATGCAGTAGTCAGAATCATCTTCGATCCCATATGTCTTCCCCACAGCAGCCAGGCCGCTGCGCACCAGCAGGGTGCCTCCCGGGCGAACCCTGTCCGCAAACTCCAGAAAGGAGGATTCAAGGGCAGTGGCCGTGCCATAGATGTCCAGGTGATCGGCGTCCATGGAGGTAATACACGCTACTTCCGGGGAGAGCCAGAGGAATGAGCGATCGAACTCATCGGCCTCCACCACCGTGAATTCCGTTCCGTCCATAAAGAAATTGCTGCCGAAATCTTCCGAAACCCCGCCCAAAAAAGCCGTCAGTTTCAGGCCAGCCTCCCGCAGGAGGTGCGCCAGGATGCACGAAGTCGTGGTTTTGCCGTGGGTACCCGCGACGGCCAGGCAGCGGCTGTTCTCACTGAGGATCCCCAGGACCTCTGCCCGCTTTTTCAACAGAAATTCCCCCTGCCTGAAGAAGGTAAGTTCCTTATGGGACGCTGGTACGGCCGGGGTATAGACCACCAGGGTATTCTCCGGATGTTTAAAGTCCACTGGGATGGCCTCCACCGCATCTTCAAAATGCAGCTCCACCCCTTCCTCCTGAAGTGCGCGGGTCAGGGGGGTTGGGGTCTTGTCATACCCGGCAACGGCCCTGCCTGTGCGGCTGAAATAGCGCGCCAGGGAGGACATCCCTATGCCTCCTGCTCCGATGAAATAGACCCTATGTATCTTATCGAGATCCATCTTTTGCCTTCAGTAATTCCTCCAGTTCATCCACGATATCTGCCGTAGCCGTCGGGGTTGCCAGCTTCCGGATATTCCCGCCCAGCTCGGCCATCCGCTGGGGATCCGAAACCAGGGCTTTAAACGTATTCTCAAATTCCGCCTCCAGTTCCGATTCCAGGAGCATCAAGGCCGCATTTTTATACACCACGGCCTGGGCATTCTTGCGCTGGTGGTCCTCGGCCACATTCGGGGAGGGGATAAAAATGACGGGCTTGCCCACCAGGCACAGCTCGGATACCGAGCCCGCCCCGGCCCTGGAGATAATCAGGTCCGCTGCGGCAAAAGCCTCCTGCATCTGCCCGATAAATGCACGGACCTCCACTTGGGGAGTGGTGTATTCTTTATAGGTTTCGTAATAGGCCTTCCCACACTGCCAGAGGATTTGAAAGCCCTGGCCCTTGATGAAGTCCAGCTCATTTTCGATCAGCTGGTTGATCCTTCGGGCCCCCAGGCTACCGCCGAGGACCAGCAGGGTTTTGGTATTGGCCCTGAGCCCCAAAGCAATCCTTGCGGCTTCCTGCTCCGGCAGGGCTTCTGAAAGCGCGCTTCGGACAGGGTTTCCGGTAAGCCGGATAGCCTCCTGAGGGAAGAATCGATCCATGCCTTCATAGGCCACAAAGATCCGTTTGGCGCCTTTTCCCAGCCACTTATTGGTGATCCCCGCAAAGGAATTCTGCTCCTGCAGCACGTAGGGGATGCCTTTGGCTTCAGCCATCCGCAGGGTAGGACCACTGGCAAACCCACCGGTCCCGATGACCAGATCCGGTTTGAATTCCCTAATGATGGTTCGCGCCTGCATCAGACTTTTTATCAGTTTAAATGGAAAAACCAGGTTTTTCCAGCTTATTTTTCGCTCCAGGCCAGAGATCCACAAGCCCCGGATCGGGTACCCTGCCTGGGGTACTTTTTCCATTTCCATCCGGTCCTGGGCCCCCACAAAGAGGAATTCCGCTTCGGGATACCTCCGCCGGAGCTCCCCGGCTATGGCCAGGGCCGGATAAATGTGTCCTCCGGTACCTCCCCCGGATAATAGGAATCTATAACTGTCCACTCAACACTTCCAAAGGATGCTCCTCCTTGTTAATATCCGTTTCCACCTCCTCCGATCTGGGCTTTCTGCTGGCACTGAGCACCACGCCTATAGCCAGGCAGGTCATCCAGATGGAGGTCCCTCCACTGCTGATCAGGGGAAGGGTCTGCCCGGTTACCGGGAAGAGCTCCACGGCCACCGCCATATTGATCAGGGCCTGAAAGATGATCGGCAATCCCACGCCCATAACCAGCAATTTCCCGAAGACCGAAGTATTCGCATTGGCCACCACCACAATCCTGAACAGCAGCAGGAGGTAGAGGAACATCAACAGAAAGCCTCCCACCAATCCGTACTCCTCAATGATGATGGCATAGATAAAATCCGACGAGCTCTGCGGCAGGAAATTCTTCATGACGCTCTTGCCCGCCCCGTTGCCCATGATGCCCCCGCTGGCGATGGCGATCTTTGCTTTTTCGATCTGGTAATCCCCCACTCCGTCGGTGCCATCCGCAAAGTGCTCCACCCGGCTCATCCAGGTATCCACCCGGTTTGGCAATACCTCCGGCATCGCCTTGGCCACCAGGATAAAGACCGCCAGGACGCCAATCCCGGCAGCTACGATCCCCAACAGGTATTTCAGGGGATAACCCCCCAGGAAACAGAGGGTCAAAATCATCGTAAACAGGATGGCAGCCGTAGAAAAATTGGCCGGCAGGATCAGCAGGAGGATCAGGGCTACCGGAAGCCACAGGGGTATGATGCTTTCCGAAAAACGAATTTTTTGATCCTTGATCTTTGACAGATACCGCGCCGTGTATACCATAAGGACCACTGCGGCCAGGTTCGAAGTCTGGAAGGTAATCCCCACAAAGGGAAGGCGGATCCAGCGACTGGCGTTGGCCCCTTCAATGGTAGTGCCCTGCGCCAGGGTATAGACCAGCAAAAGCAGGACCACTGGCAGTGCAATTATGGAAAGTCCCTTGAAATAATGGGTGGGGATCTTATGAACCCCATAGACGATCCCAAAGCCCAGCAATAAAAGCAACCCATGTTTGAGCAAATGGCCCATGGTAGTGCCATTCCCGACTACATATACCAGGTTGCTGCTGGCGCTGTAGACCGGCAAAAAGGAAAACAGGGCCAACAGGCCTACGACGGCCCAAATGGCTTTGTCCCCTTCCAGGTTATGCAGGAATCCTTTCATTTTCTATAGTGACTTAACCGATGCTTTGAATTGATCCCCCCGGTCCTCGTAATTCTCGAAGAGATCGAAACTGGCGCAGGCTGGCGAGAGCAGAACGGTATCCCCCCGATCAGCCACCTTATAGGCCACCTTCACCGCCTCTGACATGGCGTAGGTCTCCACGACCAGGTCCACCACATTTCCGAATGCTTCCAGCAGCTTTGAATTGTCCAGGCCCAGACATATGATGGCGCGCACCTTTTCCCGTACCAGGGGGAGCAGGGTGCGATAGTCATTTCCCTTGTCCACCCCACCGGCAATCCAGATAACGGGGGACTTGACGCTCTCAAGGGCGTAGTAGGTTGCATTCACATTGGTTGCCTTGGAATCATTGATATACTGTACGTGCTGGATCTTCAATACTTTTTCCAGCCGGTGTGGCGCTCCCTGAAAATTGGCAACACTCTGGCGGATGCTCTCTTTGCGAATGCCCAGCAATTGGGCCACGGTTGCCGCAGCCATGGTATTCTTTACATTGTGAAGCCCTTCCAGGGCCAGTGAATCCGTATTCATTTTCATCTCCGTGTTATCGGTTATTATTTGTATTTCCGCTCCTGTTATCGAGGCGCCTTTTGACAGGGGTTGTTCCAGGGACAGGGGCCAGACGCGGGGTTTTAACTCCGCCGGTCGGATCGAGTCCGCCAGGACCGGGTCATCCAGATCATAAATGAAATGATCCCGCGGGGCCTGATTCTCGAAGATCCGCAGCTTGGCCTGTATATACAGCTCCATCTTCTGTTCATACCGGTCCAGATGGTCCGGAGTGATGTTGGTGATCACCGCGATATGCGGTTGAAACCTTTGGATGCCGTCCAACTGAAAGCTGCTTACCTCCAATACATAGTATTCCCGGGGCTCCTTAACCACTTTCAGGGCAAAACTGTCTCCGATATTGCCTGCGAGACCCACATCCAGCCCCCCTTCCTTCAGGAGGTGGTAGGTTAGCATTGCTGTGGTGGTCTTCCCGTTGCTTCCTGTAATGGCGATCAGGGTGGCATCGGTAAAGCGGCTCCCGAACTCGATCTCAGATATGATCGGGATCCCTTTCTCCTGCATGCGCATGATCAGGGGAACCCTATCTGGTATTCCCGGGCTTTTCACGCACAGGTCTGCACCGAGCAGACGCGCCTCGCTGTGGCCGCCTTCTTCCCATTCAATCCCAGCCTGTCTAAGAACGTTTCTGTACCTTTCCTTTACGGGTCCATGGTCCGATACAAAGACCCTGAACCCCATTTCTTTTCCCAGGATTGCAGCTCCTACGCCACTTTCTCCAGCGCCCAGGACTGCCAGTATTTTTCCCATGCCCCTGGCTTCTCCCGAACTGTGATCTATATCGCCAGAGCCCATATCTAGCGAATCTTCAGCGTGACGATCGTAATTACCGCCAGCAGGATACCCACAATCCAAAACCGGGTAACGATCTTGCTCTCATGGTACCCTTTCTTCTGATAGTGATGGTGCAGGGGAGCCATCCGAAAGATCCGCTTTCCCTCACCCAGCTTCCCCTTGGTGTATTTGAAATAGCTCACTTGCATCATGACCGAGAGGGACTCTGCAAAAAAGACCCCGCAGAGGATGGGGATCAGGAGTTCCTTCCGGACGATCAGCGCAATGACGGCAATTACCCCCCCAATAGTCAGACTTCCCGTGTCTCCCATAAATACCTGAGCCGGGTAGGTGTTGTACCAGAGGAATCCGATCAAGGCACCCACAAAGGCCGTGGTAAAGACCAGGAGTTCCCCCGCCCTTGGAATAAAGAAGATATCGAGGTACTCGGAGAATATCACGTTGCCGGAGACCCAGGCAAAAATCCCCAGGGTCAGCACAATAATAGCAGAAGACCCGGCGGCAAGCCCATCGATCCCGTCGGTTAGGTTTGCCCCGTTGGAGACCGCAGTTACGATAAAGATCACAATGGGGATAAAGAGGATCCATGCGTATTGCTCCGCCCCCTCCCCGATCCAGCTGATCCAGTCCGCATAATCCAGGCGGTTGTTCTTAAAAAAAGGAACATTGGTCATCAGGGATTTTATTTCGCTTCCCTCCACCTCCTCAAGCTGGAAATCCTGGGTGATCACCGTGTAATTCTTCTCCTTTACCGTTACACCCGGATGGAAATAGAGGGTAGCCCCGACGATCAGCCCCAGAACTACCTGGCCCATGACCTTAAAGCGGCCCTTCAGTCCTTTTTTGTTCTTTTTGAAGATCTTGATGTAATCATCTACAAAGCCTATGATGCCCATCCAGAGCATGGTGACGATAAGCAGGATGACATATATATTGTCCAGGCGGGCAAAAAGCAGGGTTGGGATCAGGGTCGCCATAATGATAATGATTCCCCCCATAGTGGGTGTACCGGCTTTCTCCTGCTGGCCTTCCAGGCCCAGATCCCGGATGGTCTCACCCACTTGTTTCCTTTGAAGCAATTGTATTATGCGTTTTCCGTAAACGGTAGCCAGGAGGAGGGAAAGCAAAACCGACATGCCCGCACGGAAGGTCAGGAAACGGAACAGGGTTGCCCCGGGCAGCTGATACTCGCTCTCCAAATACTCAAATAGGTAGTATAACATGGGTCCCTTTTGCTATTATTCAGCCCGGCGCCGTATTAGGCCTGCTGCTGTTGTTTTTCCAATTCCTCCTTTACGATCTTAAAGTCATCAAAATCCCTTCGCACCCCCTTGATTTCCTGATAGGTTTCGTGCCCCTTGCCGGCGATCAGGATGATGTCTTCCGGGTTGGCGAGTTTGCACGCCGTGCGTATGGCCTGCCGGCGATCTTCGATAGAGATCACCTTTCGCGTATTCTGTGGTTCCACCCCGGCTTCCATTTCCCGAATGATCACCATCGGATCTTCCGAACGCGGGTTGTCCGAGGTAAAGATGGCCGTGTTGCTCATTTCTGAAGCGATATGCCCCATGACCGGACGCTTAGACTTGTCACGATCACCACCACACCCCACTACGGTGATGACGTTCTCATTTCCAGTCCTCAATGCATTGATTGTACTCAACACATTTTTAATAGCGTCCGGCGTATGGGCATAATCAACAATAGCCGTTATGCGTTTGTCCGAAATAAAATGCTGAAACCTGCCGTCGACTGTATCCAGACGGCTTATGCCCTGCAGGATTTCCATGGGTTCCAGGCCGAGCAGGGTTGCTACCGCGTAAATTGCCAGGAGGTTGTACGCGTTGAATTCACCCAACAGCCGGGTCCAGACTTCCTGGTCTTCGATCTTCAGCAATTGCCCGTCCAGCTGCTGCTCCAGGACCTGTGCCCTGAAATCGCCGTAGCTCTTAAGGGCATAGGTATACTTTTTGGCACGGGTGTTCTGCAACATGAACAGCCCATTCTTGTCATCCACATTTACCAGGGCAAAGGCAGACCTGGGCAGATCGTCGAACAGTTTTTTCTTGGTATTCCGGTATTCAGCAAAGGTTTTATGGTAGTCCAGATGGTCGTGGGAGAGGTTGGTAAAAACCGCCCCTTCAAAAAGCAGCCCTTCGGACCGGCGTTGTGCGATCCCGTGGGAACTGACCTCCATAAAGCAGTACTCCACTCCTGCCTCGCTCATCAGGGCGAGGTGTTTGTTGATGGTAAGCGCATCCGGGGTGGTCAGCCTGGTTTCGTATTGCTGATCATCCACCAGGATGCGAATGGTACTTAACAATCCGACTTTGTACCCGGCTCCCTTGAACAACTGGTAGAGCAAGGTGGAAACAGTGGTCTTACCATTGGTGCCCGTAACCCCAACCAGGCGGAGGTTGCGGGATGGGTTGTCGTAGTAGTTCGAAGCCATGATGGCCAGGGCCTGCTGGCTGTCCTCAACTTCCACATAGGTCACCCCGTCCCTCAGCGATTCGGGGAGGGCCTCACAAATCACGGCCACAGCACCCTGATCCAGCGCCTGTTCGATATACCGGTGGCCGTCTGCCTCCGATCCGCGTATGGCAATGAACACATCCCCCGGGGAAATGGCCCTGGAGTCAAAGCACAACTCCCCCACTTCCCGCGCGGTAGAACCACTCACCGCCTTGAGGGATACCCCGAACATCAAGTCCTTGAGTTGCTTCATGAGAGTTCCAGGATGATTTTGGTTACCTTTTTTACCTCGGTCCCTTTGGAAACCGACTGCTTTTTAACTTTGCCATTCCCGCGAACTTCCACCTCCAGCCCGAGATTTTCAAGCAGGGATACGGCGTCCATGCCGCTCATGCCCCGCAGATCGGGCAGCTTCTCATAATCTTCCTGAGACATCTCAAAGTAAGATTCAAAGGCCTGCTCCAGTCTCGGTGTGATAATATCCCTAAGCACCAGTCTGGATTCCAGCGGCTTGTTGGAAATAATCTTCCGGGCCACGGATTTGAAGACCGGCCCGGCCACATCAGCCCCATAATAACCCACGCTTTTGTCTGGTTCGTGGATGACCACGATGCAGGAATACTGCGGATCTTCAGCAGGAAAATACCCTGCAAACGTTGAGATATACCCCAGCTTTTCCGGGTCCCGGGAGGCGTAATTCTTTTGGGCCGTACCTGTTTTCCCGGCCAGTGACAGGTAGGGGGAATCCAGGCGGTGGCCTGTCCCGTGGTCCTTGGCCACTACGTTTCGAAGCAATTGCTGCACCTTCTTTACGGTTTCCTGAGAGCATATGGCCGGGTTGAGCACTTCCTTGTCAAAACGCTCGACTGTTTGGTTCCATTCCCGCACTTCTTCAATAAGCCGTGGACGCAGCAGCTCACCGTCATTGGCGATGGCATTGTAAAAGGCAAGGGTTTGGAGGGGCGTCATAGATACCTCATACCCATGGGACATCCAGGCCAGGGAGATTCCCGACCAGCCTTTTTCTCCCGGGCTCCGCAGCACGGGCTTGCCCTCTCCTTTAATGGGCATGCCCAATTCCAGATGCAGCCCCATTTTTTTCAACCGCCCCACAAAATCCCCAGGGCGCTCTTTGTAATTCTCGTGGATCATCTTGGCGAAAGCCGTATTGGAAGAGACCTCGAAGGCCTTGCCCACACTGATCTCCCCATATCCCCCCCTGCGGGAATCCCGCACGATCCGATCGTAGATCCTCCAATTCCCCTTCTCGGTATCGATGACTGTACTGGTGTCCACCACTTTATCCTCCAGGGCAGCCACCAGGGACATCAGCTTGAAGGTGGAGCCCGGTTCATGGGATTCTCCTATGGCGTAATTCAGGCGTTCGTAATAGGTCCCATCTTCGGTACGCCCCAGATTGCTGATCGCCTTGATCTCCCCGGTGCGGGTCTCCATGACGATGACCGTACCGTGTTCGGCCTTGTAGTATTCCAGCTGTCGCAGCAGGGCGTGATGGGCAATGTCCTGAATGTTGATATCTATGGTGGAGATCACATCATACCCATCCTTGGGCTCTATGATATTGTCCAGGCCAATAGGCTTCCACTGACCCTTGGCGATCTTTTGTTTGAGGCGCTTCCCCTCAATCCCCCTGAGATAGCGACCGAAAGCACCTTCCAGACCCACCCTTGTGGCATATCCGTTCTCATCATAGCGCTCATATCCCACACTCCGTTCAGCAATCTTGCCCAGCGGATGCTCCCGCACGACGCGCTGCTCAGCGATCATTCCTCCTTTATAAGGCCCTAAATTGAATAAAGGAAACTCCTTTACCTTGATATAATCGGAATAGTCGAGGTTCCGGGCAATCAGGGTATATCTGTTTTTGGAAGCCCTGGCCTTGCGCAGGATGTTCTCATAGTAGGCTGCCGGCTTGCCCAACAATCCGCCCAGAGCCTGCGAAAGCGGCCCAGCATGGGCTTCAAAATTGGCAGAAGAAACCGTCACGGCATCAAAGCGGATCGTATACTTGGACACCGAGGTGGCCAGCAGACTGCCGTCATCCGAATACAGGTTTCCGCGGTTTGGTTCGATGGTAAACATCTTCTCGGTCCGCTGCATGGCGAGCTCCCGGTATTTGTCCCCATCAATGGTCTGAATATTCACCAGCTTCACCATGACCGCCACCGCAAAGAGGAACATCCCGCCGGATACCAGGTAGAGTCTGATCAATATATGTTTGGGGGTGACAGCCAAGGTTAGTTCTCAGTTTTGGGTACGATGATTCTTAAGGGAGGGGTCTCTGATGGGTAAAGGCCAGTTTCAGCCACCGTTTGACGAATGGTCGATTCCAGCTTTAATCGTTGCACCTTGGAGCGGACTTCGACAAATTCACTTCGAAGCTGCCTGACCTCTTCATTAAGTGCCGCTATATCGTGTACTTTCCGGTCGGCAGAATGCGAGCTGCCGATCATTACCGTGGCAAGTAGGGAGATGAAGACGATGAACATCCAGTTCTTAGGCGCATCGCCACTCACCAGAAAGGTCCCCTTGAGCAAGGCCACAATACTTTTTTTCATTCCTTTCTTATTTATCCTTATTATTTTCCATTCGTTCCGCCACGCGGAGCTTCGCACTTCGCGCCCTTGGATTGGTACTTATTTCTTCAGCTGACGGAACAATCAATTTCCCAACACCTTTAAAGGGAGACAATGGATTCCCGTAAAAATCCTTTTCGACCTCCCCTTCGAACTTCCCGGTTCGAATAAACCGTTTGACCAGGCGATCTTCCAGGGAATGATAGCTGATCAGGCTCAGGCGTCCTTCGGGACGCACCAAATCCACGGTTTGCAAAAGCAGTTCTTTCAGCGCCTCTATCTCCTGGTTAACTTCGATCCGCAAAGCCTGGTAAACCTGAGCCAGCCCCTTGAATTCCCTGCCGCGCTGCAGGTAGGGAAGCAATACGGCATTGAGTTGCCCCGTGGTTGTGATCGGTTTGAGCTCCCGGGCTTTTACCAGGGCGGAGGCTATAGCTCCCGCACGTTTCAGCTCACCATACCTGAAAAGCACCGCTTTGAGCTGCTCCTGAGGATAGGTATTGACCACTTCTTTGGCGGTTAAATCCCCATTTTGGTTCATCCGCATATCCAGGTCCGCCTCCAGGCGGGTCGAAAATCCGCGTTCCGGCCGGTCGAACTGATGGGAGGATACCCCAAAATCTCCGAGGATCCCGTCAACCTTCATAATGCCATAGAACTTCAAATACTGCTTTATATACCTGAAGTTGGCACTGATCAATTGAAATCGATCATCTTCAGGCACATTTGAAAGGGCGTCGTCGTCCTGGTCAAAAGCGACCAGCCTTCCGTCAGGCCCAAGTCTTTTCAAAATTTCCCGGCTGTGTCCGCCACCTCCAAAGGTGACATCCACATACAAACCGTCTTGCCGAATTGCGAGCCCGTCTACAGACTCCCTGAGCAGGACAGGGCTATGATATTTCATCCCCGTCATCCCCCATCACCTCTTCAGCCAGGTCGGCAAAATCAGCAGCTGTCTCTTCAAGGATCTCTTCGTAGGCATGCTTGTCCCAAATCTCAATGATGTTGATGGCGGAACTCAGCACTACCTCCCTGGCAATCCCGGCAACCCCCATAAGGTTTTTCGGAATAAGCAACCTCCCGTTGGCGTCGATCTCAATGAGCTTTACACCGGCCGTAAACCGACGGATGAAATCATTGTTCTTCTTCTTGAACCGGTTCTTGCGGTTCATCTTCTGCATCAACTCATTCCATTCAGACATCGGATATAGTTCCAGGCAGGGCTGGAATACGGATCGCTTGATGACAAAACCCTGGTTTAGGAAAGGAACCATCTGGTTTTTAAGGGCAACGGGTATCATTACCCGGCCCTTTGCATCGGCTTTGCACTCGTATGTACCTATAAAAGAGGTCACAAAAAGCTGGTTGATTTTATTTATAAACTCAAATATATAGAAATTATTACCACATTTTACCACAAATTCCCACTTTGTTGATAAAAACGCGTGGATCACTTTGGGCAAAACCCCAAAATGCCCGTAAAAATTACCATTGCCCAAGTGGGAAGATCCATCCAATCCGGGAGTTGCTTTTCCGTAATCCGCGCGTGCCAGCACGTCAATTCCGCCCCTGCTATTGGTGGAATTGCCTATATTTGCCAACTGAAAAGCAGCGGAAGGCAGCATGGAAAACCAGATCGTAACCGACGGCAAGTACCGATACATTGAAATTGGGGAAGGCAGGCCCATGATCATTCTTCACGGATTGATGGGAGGGTTGAGCAATTTCCAGGGGGTTACGGGATACTTTCCTCAGAAGGGCTATAAGGTGTTGGTGCCAGAACTCCCCATCTACGATATGCCCCTGTTAAAAACCAATGTGAAATATTTCGCCAAATTCCTGGAGGAATTTATCGAGTACAAGGGCCTGAAGGAGGTCATTTTACTGGGAAATTCACTGGGCGGCCACATCGGACTGCTGCATACCAAGCTTTACCCGGAAATGGTTCGGGCCCTGGTGATCACGGGTAGCTCAGGTCTTTATGAAAGTGCCATGGGAGATGGGTATCCCAAACGAGGCGACTATGAGTTTATCAAGAAAAAAGCTGAGGATGTTTTTTACGACCCCAAGGTAGCGACCAAAGAGATTGTCGATGAAGTTTTTGCTACTGTGAACGACCGCATGAAGCTCGTCAAGACGCTTTCGATCGCCAAAAGCGCCATCCGGCATAACATGTCCAAAGACCTTCCCAAAATGAGTACCCCTACCTGTATCATCTGGGGGGAAAACGATACGGTCACCCCTCCGAATGTGGCGGAAGAATTTCACGAACTGCTCCCGGATTCAGATTTGTTCTGGATCCCTAAATGCGGGCACGCCCCCATGATGGAACATCCGAATGATTTCAACCACATCCTGGAGGCCTGGCTTCAGAAGCGGAATTTTTAGTCGGAAGTCGCTTAACTGCAGTTCCGATACCACGCATTGCATTAAACATACCGGAATGAAGATCACCTCAGCAGCATTTTTGTGCAGCAACACCGATGTCAGTCGATGCCCGGGGGAGCCCCTTCCGGAATATGCATTCATCGGCCGCTCCAATGTGGGAAAATCTTCCCTCCTCAATATGTTGACCGGACGAAAGAGCCTGGCAAAAACTTCCGGCAGGCCTGGAAAAACACAATTGATCAATCATTTCCTCATCAATGGGGACTGGTACCTGGTAGACCTTCCCGGTTATGGGTACGCCCGCACCTCCAAAACCCAAAAAGCGCGCTTCCAGAAATTAATCGGACGTTACTTTGGAGAACGCAAACAGCTGATCAGCGCATTCCTCCTGATCGATATCCGGCATGCGCCCCAACCGATCGATCTGGAATTCATGGAATGGCTGACGGGCAAAGGCATTCCCTTTGCTATTGTCTTCACCAAGGCAGACAAGCTTAAGCCCCAGGCCAGGGAGGAGGCAGTGGAGCGCTACCTTGAAAATATGCGCGCGGAAGGCTGGGAGGAAACACCCCCCTACTTTGTCACCTCTTCTTCAAAACATATCGGAAAAGAGGACCTTCTGGGATACATAGACCACATTAACAAGGAGTATAAAAAAACCGGGAAGTAAGTCCTGGAGGTGTAGTATTTCGTTTGAGCTTGTACTTTATCGTTCATGGGGTTCCCCCCACCCCAGCCAAAAGATACCCGGATATTCTGCAAATCCCTTGCAATCCCAGGGATTTATCAATAGCCAGCCGAAAGGTCTAATTTCTGTCGCAAAACCTCCAACAAAGCCTCCAGGGTATTGATCTGATCCAACTCCCCCGGACGGAGCAACACCTGCCATGCTTCCTGGCGATATTCCAGAATAAAAGGAAAGTCCGTGGGAAGAGTACCCCCAAAGGCTTCAGCCGGAAATTCATCCTTGTGATAGAATAGCACATCCCTGTCGAGCGATTCCAGAAAGGACTTCCAGGATTCCCTGGGGCCTACTGCCCCATAAGTAAGCTGGCACAACTTGCAGGAGTAGGTCTGCGGACTCACCCATTTATGCAAACTATCCATCACGGCGTGCTGCCAGCCACTATGTGCATTCCAGGCTAGGATCAAGGTTCCTTCTTTGTACGCCTTACCGCTTTCCATATAGTCTTGTTGTGGCAAAAAGATAGAAAAACTTACATGCCTGCCGAAAGGAGTGCAATTAACCCGTCAGATAAGACTCAAGAGGAAAGTGTGAACCGATCCGGACCACCCTGATCAAAATTCTATGCTTTATTATTGCATGAAACTCAGATAATTTAATATCCGGGGAGGGGGTGGCTAGCCCTTAGGTAAAATCACACCCTTTAACCCCCAAAACCTCGAACAATTACCATCTTTCTTTCACACCAGGACCACAATGGCCCTGTACTTCCCCCACTATTTCATTAACCTTTTCTTATCATTTTGATGTGGTCAGGGATTGTATCTTCGAAACATTTAACGGTAAAATTCTTTGGTCATGAACAAGGTCTTTCACGCCGCTTCGACCCGCGGCCATGCCAATCACGGTTGGCTGGACAGCTACCACAGTTTCAGTTTTGCGAATTACTACAATCCACAGCGCATGCAATTCGGAACCCTCCGGGTGCTGAACGATGATCGGGTGGCAGCGGGCATGGGATTCGGGACCCATTCCCATCAGAACATGGAAATCATATCCATTCCCCTGAAGGGGGATTTGGAACACAAGGACAGTATGGGCAACACGGCCGTAATCCGCCAGGGGGACGTGCAGGTCATGAGTGCAGGTACAGGTGTGGCACACAGTGAATACAACAAGAACAAGGACAGAGAAGTGGCTTTCTTGCAGATCTGGGTACTCCCCAATAAGGCCAATGTAACACCCCGATACGACCAGATCACCCTTGATCCTGCTGATCTTCAGGACCAATGGTACCCCATCCTTGGGCCCGAGAATAAGCATGATGGGCTCTGGATACACCAGAATGCCTGGTTCCATTTGGGGGACTTCTCTAAAGGAAGCCGTTCTTCTTACACGGTGAAGGAAGAAGGCAACGGCCTGTATTGCTTTGTCCTGGAAGGGAGTGCGGAGGTCGCAGGAGAACAGTTGCAACGTCGGGATGCCCTGGGGTTATGGGAGACACAGGAAGTGGATTTTGAGATCAAGGAGGATAGCCGCCTGCTGCTGATGGAGGTCCCCATGACCCATGGATGATCCGCTGTTTTTCCAAAAATTCCTGAGGTTTGTCATGTCTTCTTTCTCTGAAGGGTATTAGATTTACCTTTCTCAAACCTGAATATGGATAAGATCAAAAAAATTCTGGTTCCCTTCGATTTTTCTGAACCATCGCAACAGGGCCTGCGTTACGCCATCAACTTTGCGGGCCACCGCCCTGGTATCCATCTTAGAATTTGTTTTATCGCTGATCAAGGATCAGAAGAAAAATTTGAAAAAACCTTTGCAGCCATAAAGGAAGAGCTGGGCAAAGGATTCAGGGCCAGAATTTCCTGGATGTCCCTCTTGCCGGGATCGGTAGAGGGCCTGCTCGAAGTCAGTAAAGCGGAAAAACCAGATATGGTTATCATGGGCACCTCCGGATCCAATGATCCTGAGGTAACCACAAAAACCTCTCAAATGGTGCTTTCTTCGGACTGCCCGGTATTGGTGGTACCCGATGGCACGGTTGAAGAATTCAACCTCTCTAAAATTGCTTTGGTACTCGGGCAGAACGAGATAGACGATCCCAGCAACCTCTACGCCCTGCTGGATGTTGCCCGAAGTTTCAATGCCAGCGTTACTGTGCTTACAATTGAAAACAAACCCGGCACCTACGGGTACTCAGAAGAGGAAGAGCGCAATGAGCGACTGTTGGAATACTACCTGGAGTCCTTTTATTCACACCACACCTATATCCCGAATGAGGATATGGTGGAAGGGATCTTCAGCTATGTCGAAACGCATGACATTGACATGATTGCCATATTTCCGAGGCGTCACGTCAGAAAAGGAACGCCTTCGGAGGGCAAATTGACGCGTATCCTTACCCTGCAATCCCGGACACCCCTCCTGGCCATTGAGCACGAATAGCGCAAATCTCGCGGGACAATGGATCAACTACCCGGATAACCCGGGAGGTCTGCAACAACTCCCATTTATCTTTACAACTGGCATTTGAACGCTGCATTGGGCAGGGATGCCAATTTATATGTATTTTCGGCCCGCATTTTTAAAGGATTATCTCTATGCAGCATTTGTCTAAGTATGCCACCTGGTATCATCCCTATAAGCCCGCCAAAAAATACAGCGAGCGGGTTGCCTATTTCAGTATGGAATTCGGAATCGTACAGGGCCTGAAGATCTATTCCGGCGGTCTTGGATTTCTGGCAGGTTCCCATATGCGTTCCGCCCTTGACCTGAAACAGAACATGATCGGTATTGGGATGCTCTGGAAATACGGTTATTACGATCAGGGAAGAAGCGAAGACCAGACCATGCAGGTCCAGCGCATAGAGAAAAGATACAGCTTCCTTGAGGATACAGGGATTGAAGTGCGCGTCACCATTAATGAAAATCCCAATGTCCGTGTTCGGGCTTATGTGCTGAAGCCGGAAATTTTCGGTACGGTACCGATTTATTTATTGAGCACGGACCTTCCGGAAAATGACTACCTCTCACGAACCATCACCGATCAGCTATACGATTCAAATGAAGAGACTCGGATCTCCCAGAACATCGTTTTGGGGGTGGGAGGAGCCAAGGTAGTGGAGGCCCTGGGTGGTGCGGATATATACCACCTCAATGAGGGGCATGCCCTTCCCGCCTTTTATTACCTGCGGGATCGGGGCGTGGATTCCTCCGGCATGGTTTTCACAACCCATACCCCTGAACAGGGTGGGAATGTGGTGCGAAACGGCTACCACCTGAATACGCGCGGGTTTTTTGGCCGCAAATTGCACGGACCTGAATTGCAGCAAGAACTGGAGGGCGAGGCCCTTAATTATACCGTAGCCGCCATCAAGCTATCCAAGAAGGCCAATGCCGTATCCCGCCTGCATGGGAAAGTAGCCCGGGATATGTGGAATTCCAGGGGGCTGGCAGGGAAGATATCCCATATCACCAATGCGCAACACCCGGGGTTCTGGACAGATGCCGCATTGGGAAAGGCCTTCCAAAAGGCGAACATCCGGGCGTTCCGAAAACGAAAAAAGGAGCTGAAAACAATCCTCTTCCAACGTGTATTGGACCAGACCGGCAAGCTCTTTGACCCTGAAGTATTAACCATCGTATGGGCCCGAAGGTTTGCGGGGTATAAAAGGGCTGATCTCCTGCTACAGGACTTTGAAAGGTTTAAAAGCCTCATTCAAAATGCGGACCGGCCTGTTCAGATCATTTGGGCAGGGAAACCGTATCCCAAAGATTACCACGCCACAAATATCTTCAACCGATTGGTCACCGTCAGCAGGGAGTACCCCAACCTTGCGGTATTGACCGGATACGAAATGGAGCTTTCCAGAATGCTTAAATGCGGGTCTGACATATGGCTGAACACCCCGCGGATCACCCGTGAAGCCTCAGGGACCAGTGGGATGACCGCAGCCATGAATGGCTCTGTGAACCTGACGATGAATGATGGCTGGATTCCGGAATTCGGCCGCCATGGGGATAATGCCTTTGTCCTTCCCGAAGCCGATCCGGCTCAGCCGGTTCAGGTCCAGGACCATATAGACGGCCGGAACTTATACGAAATGCTCGAGCAGGAAGTGATTCCCATGTTTTATGAAAACCCGGAGCGATGGATGGAAATGGTTTTCACCGCACAAAAGGATGTGATCCCAGCCTTTTCCAGCGATCGAATGGCCGCCCAGTACTACGAAGACCTCTACAGGTCCTAGTGCATGGTGAAAGGTTGTCCGGTGCTTTGCAGGGCTGCAAACCAGAATTCACCCTCCAGATCGATCTTCTTTCGCTGTTGTACTACGGCCGATATCGGGAGGTAGACCAATTGATTGTTCATCAGTCCGACCACAAACCGGGTCTTTCCCGCCATGGCCCCATGCACGGCCTGATAGGCCAGCCGGTTGCAGAAAATGCTGTCGCTGGCGTTGGCAGGTGCGGACCGAATGATATAGCTGGGATCGATGTATTTAATCGTAACCTCTGACCCTCGTTTATCAAAATAGTTCCCGATCTCTTCCTTGAGGAAAACCCCAATATCCCGGTGCTTGATGTTTCCGGATGCATCCCGAACTTCAGACTCCTTTTCAAACAGGTGCTGTCCGGCGCCCTCCGCAACCACAATAACCGCATGGCGCTTGGATGTCAGGCGTTGCTCCAGCAGGTTCAGGAATCCGTGTTCCCCCTCCATTTCAAAAGCGAGTTCCGGGACCAGCAGGAAATTTACTTCCGGCATGGACATGGAGGCGGAAGCTGCGATAAAACCGCTGTCCCTACCCATCAATTTTACTATAGCGATCCCATTATGTGCCCCCCTGGCTTCGTTATGCGCATCCCTTATAATGGTGGAGGCAACGCTGTAGGCCGTTTCAAAACCAAAGGATTTATCGATCAGGTCAATATCATTGTCAATGGTTTTTGGTATGCCCACCACAGCGATATTCAGTCCGCGCTGCTCGATTTCCTGCCCAATGGCCTCGGCTCCTTTAAGGGTACCGTCACCCCCAATGGTAAAAAGCATATCGACCCCCATGGAAACCAGGGTATCGACCATATCGCCCACATCCTGTCCTCCCCGGGAAGATCCGAGGATAGTGCCCCCAAATTGATGAATGTCCCTGACCGTTTGAGGGTTAAGGTCCTGGTAGGGATGGGGATTGTCCGGAGAGAGGCCCTGAAATCCATAGGGAATCCCGATGATGCGCTTCACCCCATAGAAATAGTACAACCCCATTACCAGGCTGCGGATCACATTGTTTATGCCCGGGCACAGTCCGCCACAGGTTACCACGGCAGCCGTCGAAGTCCCCGGGTTGAAAAACAGCTTTTTGCGGGGGCCTGCTTTCTCCAGGGACAGGGGTTTGTTCCCGTCCTGCAGGTGTTCTTCGTAAGCCGAAAGGGAGGTGTTGAATACTACCCGGTCCATATCCCTGACGAAATTGAAGAGCTGGTCGCCCGATACGCTGCTCAGAGGAAGGGGGGATGGCTGTATCGCTTTCCCCAGGTTTCGGATCTCAAATCGGTCTGATTTCATATGGTGTTTAAAATTAATTCAGCTCCCTGACGGGACTATGCAATCGATTAGGGCTTCATCCCTTTCAGTTCCAATTTTTCAGCAAAATACTCGCAGAAGTCCTTCATGGTGGCCGTCATTTTCTCGTCCTGTGTAGCCTTCATAAAGGTATCAGAAAGGGCTACCAGGGTCTGGTGGAAAAAGATCTTCATTTCCTCAAGAGGCATATCCTTGGTCCACAGGTCAATTTTCAGGGATTCCTTGTTTTTGTGGTCCCATATCGAGAGCAACATCGCTTTTGCCTCTTCATTCTCCACACCCCCGTCCTCAGCGGACCAAACCAATTGTTCCGGAACGCGGTTCTCGTCTAATTCAACTCTCAGGGTGATTTCAGATGTATGATTTGCTGCCATTTACTTCGGTGGTTTATAGTTTGATCTTTGAAAGACTTCCTCTCCTGGAGTCGCCAGTAGCTCGGTCAACTCAACCTGATTGTTTTCCATAAAAGCCCGGACGATCTGCCAGCCCATATAGCGTCCGATCCTTCCCGGGGATTCATTATCCAGGACCAGGCGGAATTTACTGAAAGGAGCGGGTTCGAGGAAGCGCGGCCCCAATTTATTATCTGTGCTGAATAGCAGTTCGCGTTCCACGAAATACCTCCAGATCTGTCCTTCGTTCTGATGCGCCCATTCCATTTGTGCATCGGTATAGCCAATCTTTACTGAATCCTTAGAGAGGGGCATCAGGAGATCCTTCAGATAGAGTTGCTTTCCGTGATAGACCATTTGTGTCATAAAACTACGCCCCTGCGGATAAGGAAGGTGCTGGTCGATCAAGGCGGCGGCCACATCACTGACCAGTAAGTCAGGGTCCAGTTCCTGCGCAAGATACCGGGACATATTGGCGTAGAATTCGTGTTGCGGACCCAGGTAATTGTCCAGGCCGATCAAAAGCAGGGTATCGGCAAGGATGATTCGATTCTCATAATCCACATCCGTGGTCAGGGTGATAATCCTGGGCGCACGGGTTTGGGGAAAATAAAAGCGGGCATGCTTGAAGAGTAATTCCAGTTCTACTCTATAGGCTTCAAAGTCGGGAAAAGCCATCCGCACTTCCCTCCTGATATGCTGTTGCAGGGTATCCCCCAGTTTGGAAATCCAAATACTGTCGGAATACCGGGGCGGGAAGAGGAAGGGATATTTCTGCTTTAAGGCTGGCAGCCCTCCCGGGGTGATCTGATCGAATTCCAGATCAAAACGATCTACCTCAAGGGTCAAAGGGATCTCCAGAACCTCCGTGGATACCCTCGGTTGAGGATCTGCGCACTGGTAAATCGACATCAGGAAGACTAAGACTGCAAATCTCCGCAGCAACAGACCGACAAATCCTTTCAAGGCTTTCTTATTTTGGGGTGTAGGTACTATTTTTACTGGGACAAAGTTACCTATTTTCAAATTCAATCCGAAGATACATGCAAACAGCAAAAGTAAGGGACCATATTGTAAGGTGGCTGCGGGACTATGCAACCCAGGCGGGAATGAATGGGTTTGTTGTGGGGGTCTCCGGGGGGATCGATTCGGCCCTTACATCCACCCTCTGCGCCCTTACTGGAATGGAGGTACTCTGCCTGGAAATGCCCATCCACCAGTCAAAGAATCAGGTAACACGTGCGGCAAATCACATATTCTGGCTGAAAGAACAGCATGCCAATGTCCGATCGCAGTGGATTGACCTGACTCCTGTATTTGACACGCTTATTGAAGCACTCCCGGCGGTGGACCAGGAGGAAAAGCGCCTGATGTCCCTGGCCAATACCCGGGCCAGGATACGAATGACCTCCCTCTACTATTTTGCTGCCCTCGAAAAACTCCTGGTGGCCGGGACCGGGAATAAGGTTGAAGATTTCGGAGTGGGTTTCTACACCAAATACGGGGATGGAGGCGTGGATCTGAGCCCCATCGCGGATTTACTGAAAACCGAAGTGTACGAGCTGGCCGCCTTCCTCGGGGTTGGGCAGGATATCATGGATGCCCCGCCGACGGATGGGCTCTGGGGAGACGACCGTACGGACGAGGACCAGATAGGAGCTTCCTACCCCGAACTGGAATGGGCTATGGAGATGGATGCCCGGGGTAAAACGGCTGCAGCATTCAGCGGTCGACAGCAGGAAGTTTTCGGGATCTACAAGAGACTCAATGCCGTTAATCGACATAAAATGCTTCCTATCCCGGTCTGTAAAATTCCCGAATCCCTGAAAACGACCTCTTAGCTATAAATCACCGCATTATCTCGAAAAAAACCGCGGTTTACAGGGTCTGAGTAAAATTTTGGACAACTTTGTGGGTACCCCGATCGTAAAATTATGTCGGGCAAGACGTGTCTAAAACACCTTGTAAAAGCAACCAAACATGATCAAAGTAATCGTAGCGGACAATCACCCCATCGTCCGGTTTGGCATCAAAACATTGCTCGAAAGGCAGGAAAATCTTCAGGTCGTTGGGGATGTTGCCACTACCTCGGCTTTATTCGAAATACTCAGGCAGGAACAGCCCGATGTGCTGGTCCTGGAACTGGATATCCCGGAGTGCAATGGCATTGCGGCCTTAAGAAGGGTTAAAAAGGACCATCCCGACCTGAAAGTACTCATCTACAGCGGACAGTCAGAAGATGTTTATGCGCTCAGCACGATCCGTGCCGGGGCCAGCGGATACCTCTGTAAGCACGCAGATAGGGATAAGTTTATCCGGGCTATCGAAAAGATCGGCTCCGGAGGCATTTTTATCACCAATGAACTGGCACAGCGCCTGGCCTTTGACGAGAGCACGCAGAAACCCAGGAGGTTCTTCCGCAAACTATCCACCCGGGAAATGGAGGTGCTGAAAATGCTGGCAAATGGAAAGCGCAACAAAGAGGTTGCCAAGGGCTTAAACCTGAATGAAAAAACCGTCAGCACCTATAAGGCGCGGTTGATGAAGAAGCTCAATGTAGACAACATGGTCGACCTGCTCCAGCAGGCAAAAGCACTTGAGCTGTACTAATTGATCATCACCAATTTTAAAATCCGCCGAAACGGCGGATTTTTTTTTACCCCTCAGGAAAGGACGCGATTTAGTTTAGTGTTCAGCAATTTATTCAATTGCAGATAATTCATGATCTCGTCCAGGATTTCGTGATTGCTGTCGGAAGCAACTCCTTCAGTTTCTTTCTGAAGGGCTTCAATGCGTTTTTTAATCAGATAACAACGCAGGGACAAAATGGTCTCGCTGACCAGTTGAGAAAGGGATTGCTCTTTTGCCTTGGGAAAGATGTCTTTGCGCTCCCATTGGTGTAGCCGGTACTTTTCCTCTTCCATCAAAATAGAGGAAATCTCATGTACCAGCTCCTGGTCCAGTTCACTTAGCAATTCCTGGATCTTAAATTCCCGGTCTGCATTGAGACGTTCCATCAGGGTGTAATAGATCTTTCGGAAGTGCCCGTGGGTGAGCTCTATTTCGTCTTCCTGAAGATCGAGATACACCTTTTCGAACACCCGTGACTTGGTATATTCGGGTTCAAGCACAAGCTCCCCCTCTTCATTCTCCTTCAGGACGAGGTCCTCAAATTCCTGGCTTTCCTTTCCGTAGAGCAGTAGCATTTCGATGATTTTTCGCTCCAGCTCATACTGCAGGTCTACCCGCTGATCTTCCGGTCCGCCAGCGACCACCTCCATCGGGGGAGGCTGGGGTTTGCGGGCCGCCTCCCGGGCCTTTTTGCGACCCATTTGGGCAAGAGTGTTGAATAAAACCTCCTCCGAGATACCCATCAGGGATGCACATTCCTGAACGTAGATCTCCCGTTTGATTGGGTCCGGGATCCGTGCTATGCTGCTGACAATATCCCGCACGGTTTCCGCTTTTCGGATAGGATCGTTGGCCGCCTCCTCTGTCAGGAGGGCCGTTTTAAACTGGATGAAGTCCCTGGCGTTCTCTTCCAGGTATTTTTCGATGGCCTCCCGGGAGTGCTTTCGGGCAAAACTATCGGGGTCTTCGCCTTCGGGAAAGGTACAAACCCGGACGTTCATCCCTTCTTCCAGGATCAGGTCCACCCCGCGCAAAGAGGCCCTGAGTCCTGCGGCATCCCCATCAAAGAGCACAACGATATTCTGGGTCAGGCGCCGGATCAGGCGAATCTGTTCAGGGGTAAGGGCTGTCCCGCTGGAAGCCACGACATTTTCAATGCCGTTCTGATAGAGCTGGATCACATCCGTATATCCCTCTACGAGGTAACAAACATCCTTGCGGGCAATCTCCTGCTTGGCGTAGTAAATTCCGTAGAGGACCTTGCTCTTGTGATAGATCTCGCTTTCCGGGGAATTCAGATATTTGGCCTGCTTCTTGTCTGCACTGAGGGTGCGGCCTCCAAATCCGAGTACCCGTCCGCTCATGGAATGAATGGGAAAGAGGACCCGCCCCTTGAAGCGGTCGAAAACCTTGTCGGGCGCTCCTTCCCCGGAGGCCTTTTTAACAATAGTCAAACCGGTTTTTTCCAGGAATTCCAATTGATATCCCTTCTCCTGAGCAGCCGTGGTAAAAGCGTCCCATCGGTCTGGATTATAACCCAGGCCAAAGTGGCGAATGATTTCGGGAGTAAATCCGCGTTCCTTAAAATAACTACCCCCAATCGCCTTGCCCTGTTCCGTATTCCAAAGGCAATCTGCGTAGAACTCCTGGGCAAATTCTGTCACCAGCAACATACTTTCCCGTTCGCTTGCCTTCTCCTTCTGCTCATCGGTCTGCTGGGTCTCTTCCACCTCGATCTGATATTTCCTGGCCAGGTAACGGATGGCCTCCGGATAGGAAAAATGCTCGTGTTCCATAAGGAATGCCACGACATTGCCGCCTTTTCCGCTGCTGAAATCCTTCCAAATCTGTTTTACAGGGGAAACCATAAAACTGGGGGTTCGCTCATCGGTAAACGGACTGAGCCCCTTGAAATTGGACCCGGATTTCTTCAGCTGCACAAAGTCGCCGATGACCTCCTCAACGCGGGCGGTTTCAAATACCTGATCAATGGTGTTCCTGGATATCAAGGTGTCGGATTAGGAAAGATTAAAAGTAAGAAAAGTGCGGGCCACGCAAAAGGAATCTCCCGGGCAAATACATGCATGCAACGGTTTTCTTACTTTTGGGAGGATGATGGATCCCTCGGTGATGTTCATACTATTCTTCGGAACCCGTACCGGCAAAAAGAAAGAGGGCCGGCTACCAGGGGTCTGCTGCCCTTACTGCGGACAGACCGGGTTTCTTCAAGCCACTGTGGTGCCTCATTTTGTCCACCTGTTCTGGATCCCGGTATATCGCCTGAAGCCTATGGCGTTCGTCTCCTGCGGGCATTGCAGGAAGGCCTATGAAGGCGGGGAGTTAACCCCTGAGATGCAGAAAGCCCTTGACCAGGTGAGGACTAAATGAACAGGGACCCCGATTGGAGTCCCTGCATCAGATGTTTTTTAAATATCAAGCCGAAGGCCGAATGCGATAAACCGCTGTTTTACATCTGCATTCCGGAAGATGGGATTGAGGTCGTACTTGAAATAGGCCAGCACGCCCCCTGCGCCCATATAGGTGCTCAGGCCATAGACAAAATCGCTGGTGTCCAGGCCGCCCTTGAGTTTTTCCTTCCGCCGCTCCCCGTCAACCGAATACTTGAGTTTCTGGCGTGAGCCGAGCTTGATCCCCCCATAACCCCCAATACCAAAACGGAACTGCCTTTTAAGGGAATAGCGGACCCGCTGTCCGGACATCCGCTTTCGGGAAGGACCGACCTCAAAGTGCAGGGGAGCGACCAGGTTGTCCATTCGAAACTTTGATTTGCGCAGCGGGAAAGGATATTCTTCCAGTACGGCGGTGCCATTTTCAAGCACGAAGATCTCGTTTCCTTTGGGTTTCAGACCGTTGAACTGAAACATAAATCCATAGTGAAAGCGCAGCCAGTTGGAATTCTGAAATACCCTGGTGCGCCAGTTCCACCCAATTTCAAAAAAGCGGCTCCCGGCTACCTTATAAGGGGTATCCTGCAATGATTGTCCCTCGATGTCCGCATTGCTGAATCCAAAGGCGATCACCAGGTCGGAATAAGTCCGCTTGTCGTACCTGTAGCCCTCCCAGTCCCAATAGTCGCATCCCCATCCCCAAAACTCACAGTCCTCATCCACGTCGGGATACTCCATGACAATGGTCCGTTCCTTTTTTTCCGGAACACTGTCCTTTGAGACCGCGGCATCTCCCTTGTTCCGTTCCAGCAGGGCGATCTCGTTGTCGATAATCGCCTGTCTGTTTTCGATATTCAGGGCGTGTTTCTCAGCAGCAGCCTCCTTGAGCTGCTGGGCCTCTTCCAGATCGATTTCCTCGGCAGCCAGTTGGTCGTCGATCCTTGAAATCTCATTTTTCAGGGCCTGCTTCTCTTGTTTGACCACCAGTTCCCGCTCTTCCTTTAGCTCTTTGATCTTTTTTTCATAGCCTTCCTGAGCCTGAAGCTGGGTCATACAGGTGAGCAAAAGGATTGGGATGAGAATTCGTACAAGTGTTTGCATAATGATTGATTTTTGATTGATGAATAAACCTACTTCCCCCTGTATTTATCAATCGGCCGGGGTGCCCGATTATCTTTGGCTAGTCCTTGCGTTCCGCCACGGCGGTGCGCAATTTAGTTACGCCTGTTTTTAATTTGTCCATGATCTTTTCCCGAAAGGTCTGGTCCAGTTCATCCTCTGCCCGGTCCAGCAGGGCCATCGCGTCCACCGAACGTACCGTGTCTTTGTCCTTTTGCAGGGCAATGGACTGCCGGGCCTGATTCAGCAAAGCTTCAATTTCATCTTCCTGTGCCTGAACAGGTTGAGGGTCTGAAGGAGGTTGCCGGGTCGGTGATGGCACCTCAGCGTTGGCCACAGCTATTGACCTCTGTGGTATTTCTTCCTGCTTTGAAACCCCGGGATTCGTAATCGCCTCCACTTCCGGCCGGTTGTCATAGGCATCGCCATTCTCTACCCTGGCGATACCGTCTTCCTCCCGGTCCTGAGGGTCTGTTTTAACGCCTGCCAGCGATCCTGCCTGATCCTCCGACGGCTCCGTGATGACATTTTCTGGCTGACGGGCCGGGTCCTGGACAGGGATTTCAGTTTTCGGAGACTCAACCACAGGATCTAACAGGGGCAATGATTCCGAAGGTTTCCTAAGAAAGAGAAAACCCAATAATACCAACACACTGGCGGCCGCCAAACCTATCCATAGCCCCGGTTTTCGGGAAGCAACAGGCCCTTCTTCATCCAATCTGGCCGAGATCCGGTCCCAGGCCTCAGGGCTGGGCTTCACCTCCCGGGAGCGCATTCGCTCCTGCAATTCCTTTTCAAAATCAATGGGTGCCATACTGTCGTTTTGATGTTTCCTTAAGCTGCTCCTGCAACTGTTTCCGGGCTTTGTAGAGCTGGGATTTCGAAGTGCTTTCAGAGATATCCAAAAGCGCAGCTATTTCCGCATGCTTGTATCCTTCTATTGCATAGAGGGTAAAAACCAACCGATACCCTTCGGGCAGCTTTTCTATCAGGTGTTCAAGGGCTTCAAGCTGATAGGGATCCGAAAGCTGTTGTTCCACCTGATAGGTTTCCAGTTGGAGATCGTCATAGACCATAAACTGTCTTTTTCTGAGGAAATCGATGGCTTCGCGAACCATGATCCGCCGGATCCAACCTTCAAAGCTGCCTCTGAATTCAAAATCCCTCAGCCTGGAAAACACTTTTACAAAACCTTCGATCATTACATCCTCTGCAAAATGGGGATCCTTTACGTATCGCCTGCAAAGCGAAAGCATCCTTGGAGCATACCGCTCATACAGGACCTTCTGAGCCTCCCGGCGGCCAGTGGCTGCCTTTCGGATCAGGATCTTCTCGTGTTGGAGCAATGAAATGATCTTCACTTTCATATGTGCTTCTGTTTATAAAGACGGAAGTAATGGGAATATGGTTGCCTGAGACCCAAAAAAAATCCCGGGCCGCCAGTTGCCTTAGGTCTAGATCTTTCGGTCTACCACATAATTCACCATGAGCTCCAGGGCATTCCGATATGCCGATTCCGGATAATTCTGCAGAATTTCAAGCGCCTGATCCCTGAATTCCAGCATTTTGGCCTGTGCATAATCCAACCCCCCCGAGTCCTTTACATAGGCGATGACCTCCCGAACGCGTTTGCGATCCTTGTTGTGGTTCTTGACCGAATTGATCAGCCACTTCCGTTGATCTTCCGCAGCATGGTTCAGGGCATAGATCAGGGGCAGGGTCATTTTCTGTTCTTTGATATCGATCCCCGTGGGCTTTCCAATGCGCTGTGCCCCGTAGTCGAAAAGATCATCCTTGATCTGAAATGCCATCCCGCAAAACTCCCCAAATTTCCGAAAGGTTTCCACCTCCCCGGAATCCGGTTTGACGGAAGCCGCCCCCAGGCTGCAGCAGGCAGCGATCAAAGTGGCGGTTTTCTGGCGGATAATCTCATAGTACACCTCCTCGGTAATATCGAGTCGTCGGGCCTTCTCAATCTGTAATAATTCCCCCTCGCTGATCTCACGCATGGCCGCTGAAATGATGCGGAGCAGGTCAAAATCCCCATGATCCACCGAGAGCAGCATCCCCCGGGCGAGCAGGAAATCCCCAACCAGGACGGCAATCTTGTTTTTCCACAGGGCATTGATGGAGAAAAATCCCCGTCTTTTATAACTGTCGTCTACCACATCGTCGTGTACCAGGCTGGCCGTATGAATCAATTCTATGACTGAGGCACCCCTGTAGGTGCGTTCGTTTACGACCCCGTCATTGAGCATCTTGGCGGTGAGGAATACAAACATGGGGCGCATTTGCTTCCCTTTCCGGTTCACGATATAATAGGTGATCCGGTTGAGCAGTGGCACCGGAGACTTCATGGATTCATGGAACTTTGACTCAAAGAGTTCCATTTCCCTTTCGATGGGTTCCCGGATCTGCGCGCTGACTTTCAAAAAGCTGGAATTAAGCCCGGTTAGGTTACGGTTTCAAAAGTACGGAAAAAGCAAGTTTCCCCGAACCAGGCAAAGCAGAAGCCATCCGCGCTCCTGAACCTCCCTGCTTGTCAATGATTCTGACCCAAAAGGTGGGATTTCTATGGGTGTCCCGAAGTGGAGTCCAAACACTTTTTGGTTCCTCCTTGAAAAAAATAAGGGGAAAGCGTACCTTTTTGTCCAATTTAAAGCAATATGGGCATGAAGAAGCTGAACAACCTGAGCAGGACGGACGGCCTCGCCATTGAGCGGACGCGGCTGGCCAATGAACGCACCTTCCTGGCCTATTTCCGCACGTTTGTAGTCTTCCTGAGCTCTGGTTTTGCCATCCTCAAAATCGAAATCCTCCAGGAAATCCGGGATGTTGGTTATTTCCTGATCATTCTGGCCCCAATTCTGCTGCTTATCGGAATCGTACGATTTCTCTATGTGAAAAGACAGATCCGGAAATACTACCCCAGGGAAGTGACAGAGGTCGACTAAACGTATGACACTACTTATAAAGTATGCCGATCCGGGAAACCGCGAGGGTTACGCTTTCGTGCTCTTGTTGGCCAGCTGCCCACAGGCGGCATCGATATCCTTTCCCCTGGAGCGACGCACCGTAACGGTCACCCCGGAAGACTCAAGGGCCCTGACATAGGCCTGAATGGCTTCTTCCCGGGCCTGCTGGAATACCCCATCGTCTATGGGGTTGTATTCGATAAGGTTCACCTTGGAGGGGGCTGCCCTGCAAAACTCCAGCAAGGCATTGATATCCTCTGGTTTATCATTGATTCCTTCCCATACCACATATTCATAGGTAATACGGCTTTTGGTCTGCTGGTACCAGTACCGGATGGCCTCTTTCAGGTCTGCCAGAGGCATCCTGGCATTGAACGGCATGATGGCCGTCCGTGTGGCATCAACCGCCGAATGAAGGGAAACCGCCAGGTTGCACCGAAGGTCCTCATCGGCCAGCTTGCGGATCATCTTGGGGACGCCCGAGGTGGAGACCGTGATCCGCCGCGGGGACATGCCCAGGGCTTCCTCTGAGGTAATCCTGCGGATCGCCTTCACTACATTGGGATAGTTCATCAGCGGTTCGCCCATGCCCATAAAGACGATGTTGCTCAGGGGACGACCAAAATACAGGCGGCTTTGCCGGTCGATGACCACGACCTGGTCAAAGATCTCATCGGCGTTCAGGTTTCGCATCCGCTTCAGACGGGCCGTGGCGCAAAAACGACAGTCCAGGCTGCAACCCACCTGACTGGAGACACAGGCAGTTGTCCTGCTCTCGGTAGGGATCAGCACGGATTCCACGATATACCCATCGTGCAGGCGCACGGCATTCTTGATGGTCCCGTCCTTGCTGCGTTGCATCCGGTCCACGGCAATGTGGTTAATGGTGAAGCGGGAAGTGAGCAGGCTGCGGAGCTCCAGGGAGAGATTGGTCATCTCCTCAAAAGAATGCGCCCCCTTCTTCCAGAGCCACTCATAGACCTGGTTCCCCCGAAAGGCCTGTTCTCCCTCTCCGGAGAAAAAGTCTCTCAGGTCATCCCGGCTCAGGGCACGTATATCTATTTTCTCGGCCGTTTGCATAAGGTGTTTAAATGGCCTGCGAAGGCCCTCTACAGGATCAGCATGGCATCCCCGTAGGAATAGAAGCGATACTGCTCGAGAATCGCCTCCTTATAGGCGCGCTTCATCAGATCGTGGCCAACAAAAGCGGAAACCATCATCAAGAGGGTCGACTTTGGCAGGTGAAAATTCGTAATCATGGCATTGGCAATGCTGAATTCATAGGGCGGGAAGATAAACTTGTTGGTCCACCCTTCAAAGGTATTGAGCATATGCTCGGACGAAACGGCGCTTTCAAGCCCGCGCATAACAGTCGTACCCACCGCACACACTTTGCGCTTCTCCCGTTTGGCCTTGTTTACGATTTCCGTGGCTTTCTCGTCTATGATGAGTTCCTCACTGTCCATTTTATGCTTGGAAAGGTCCTCCACTTCTACCGGGTTAAAGGTTCCCAACCCCACATGCAGGGTCAGTTCGGCAAAATCAATCCCCTTGATCTCCAGGCGCTTCAGCAGGTGCTTGGAAAAGTGGAGCCCGGCCGTAGGTGCTGCCACAGCACCTTCGTGCTTGGCGTAGATTGTCTGGTAGCGCTCCTCATCCGAAGGCTCCACATCCCTTTTGATATACTTGGGTAGCGGGGTCTGGCCAAGCTCCCGCAGCTTCCGGCGGAAATCAGGATAGGACCCGTCGTAAAGGAAGCGAAGCGTGCGGCCCCTCGAAGTGGTATTGTCAATCACCTCCGCCACCAGGGCTTCATCCTCCCCAAAGTAGAGCTTGTTTCCGATACGTATCTTCCTGGCCGGATCTACCAGCACGTCCCACAGGCGCTGATCCTGATTCAGCTCCCGCAGCAGGAAGACCTCAATCCGCGCCCCGGTTTTCTCCTTGTTCCCGAATAACCGGGCAGGGAAGACCTTGGTATTGTTGAGAACCATCACATCTCCCTCATCGAAATAATCGATCAGGTCCTTGAACAGCTTGTGTTCAATCTTGCCCGACTCCCTGTGGATGACCATCAGTTTGGATTCATCCCGGTGGTCTGCCGGATATTCAGCAAGCAGTTCTTTAGGCAGTTCAAAATTGAAATGTGATAATTTCATATCGTGCTAGGAGTTTTCAGTTTTGCGGCAGCAAATATACGACCCCCGCCTAGGGGATGTCAAGTAATTCGACCTAAATCTCACCGAAGCATCCCCCCCTGGCTTCATTATCCCTGAATTCCCGGGTTTCCCTACGTATATGAAAAATTATTCGGTATCTTGAAAAGACAAGCAAAGACCTATGAAAAGATCATATCCGCTCTGGTTCATTCTACTGATGCTGCTGATGTCCTGTAGTGGTGCAAAGCAATCGAAGTCGGACACCCTTTTCGGGCATGCCTGGCAGCTGGAATATATCGATATCGCGGTTTCCTCTGTGGATCTGTTATTCCCCGATAAAAAGCCGGAGATCACCTTTGAAAAAGAAAGTGGAAAGGTAACTGGAAACAGCGGCTGTAATGGGTATAACGCCCCTTATAGCATAGACGAAACGGGCATACAGTTCGGGGAGCCCGGCCCATCCACCCTCATGTACTGCGGAGAAGGAGAAAACCATTTTCGCAAATTCATGCGTGCAGCGGAGCAATGGAATCTCACTGCCGACGGCAAACTGGAGCTGTTGACTTCGGGGGCGGTAGTGCTGCGCTTTAAAAAAACAACATCCTGATATTTTTTGCCCCCTTTCAATCGGGGAATAATGCCATAGCCATGAAAAACAATCATATCGATTACATCGAATTCAAAGGGACAGACCTCAAAGCAATCCAATCCTTTTACTCCGATTGCTTTGGATGGGATTTCACCGACTACGGACCCGACTATTGTTCCTTTAGCAAGAGCGGGGTTTACGGCGGCTTTGAAAAAACAACCGACCCCGTGGTGAATGGGACTCTGGTAGTGCTTTATCACCAGGACCTGGAAGGGATAAGGGAGGCCATCCTGGATGCCGGCGGTGAACTGGTCCGGGATATATTTTCCTTTCCCGGCGGCAGGCGTTTTCATTTTAAGGACCCTTCCGGGAACGAGCTGGCCGTTTGGTCTGAATAGGGACTGGCTTAGACCTTCTCCACTACAAATCCAAGCTCTTGCAGATCCTCCCAAAAGTCCGGATAGGACTTGGAAACTACTCCGGCATCTTCAATATACAAAGAAGTCCTAAGGGCAAGGGGGGCAAAGGCCATGGCCATGCGATGATCGCTATAGGTGGCGATAGATCGATCCTTCAGCGGGGTTCCACCGGGTTTCAGATGCAGGGAATCCCCGGTGACTGTAATATCAGCTCCCATTTTCCCAAGCTCAGCCTCCAGGGCCCGGAGCCGGTCAGTCTCTTTGATTTTAAGGGTATGAAGCCCGGAAAGGTCGCAGCCGATCCCCAGGCCAAAACAGCAGGCCGCAACCGTCTGGGCCAGGTCCGGAGCCTCGATAAGATCGAGCCTTAGTGACCTTCCCAGCTCATTGGAATTCCGGGTTAAAATCAGCTGATCCCCTGCAAATTCAGAGCGTACGCCCAACTGGGCAAATATTTGCTGAAGTATACTATCCCCCTGAAGGGAGTCTTTCCGGTAGGCCTGCAGGGCAATCCGGCTTCCCGCCTCTGAGAGGGCAAGGATGCTGTAAAAGTAGGAGGCAGAGCTCCAGTCCGATTCCACCACACAGACCTGTTCCGGCAAAGCGGACACCGAAGAGACCCGTATCGTATTATCCTCCATCTGGCAGGGGACGCCCAAACGGGTCAGCAAGCCCAGGGTCATACGGATATAGGGGAGGGAGGTGATCCTGCCCTTCAGGTTGAGCTCAAGGCCTTCTGGAAGGCCCGGGGCGGTAAGCAGCAGGGCCGAGATATACTGGCTGCTGACATCGGCAGGGAGGGAAACCGATTTGCCCTTCAGGCGCCTTCCCCGTATTTTCAGGGGAGGGCAACCTGCATGCTCCAGGTACTCAATGTCCGCCCCAAGCTCCCGGAGGGCTTCCACCAGGATTTTGACGGGCCGCTGCTTCATGCGCTCGGACCCGGTGAGGATGACTTCCCTTCCTTCCTGTCCCGAAAAAAAGGCGGTCAGGAAACGCATGGCGGTCCCGGCATGGTGAATATCGATGGTATCAGCCTCAGAAGCCAGGGCATTGCACATGACCTGAGAATCGTCCGAATTCGAAAGATTCTCGATTCGTATCTGGGGATAAAGTGCCTGCAGAAGCAAAAGGCGGTTGGACTCGCTTTTGGACCCCGTGATCCGAATGGTGCCGCGGAGCACTGGCATTTGAGGACCGGAAAGATGAATCCGTTCAGGGGTAGAAGTGCTGGTTCCCATAGGGGCCTATAGCTATTTAAGTTTCTTGTTATCCTGGTGGCGCTGATGATCCCGCTTTGCTTTCAGGTCCAGCTTTCGGTCAAAGGCAGCCTGCAGGTCGATCCCTGTCTGATTGGCCAGGCAAAGGACCACGAAAACCACGTCTGCCAGTTCCTCTCCCAGATCCTTGGTCTTGTCAGAATCCTTTTCACTTTGCTCTCCATACCTGCGAGCGATGATCCGTGCCACCTCCCCAACCTCTTCGGTGAGCTGGGCCATATTGGTAAGTTCATTGAAATAGCGAACCCCGTGGGCCTGAATCCAATCATCCACAGCCTTTTGTGCGTTCTGTAAATCCATGCCTGACGCTTTTTGTCAAAACTAAGGGTTCGGAAAGACCGGGACAACCCTTACTCTCCTTTTTATTCACGCTTCTTGGAGTCGATCCATATGGTAACCGGGCCATCATTCAACAAGGACACCTTCATGTCCGCGCCGAAAATACCGGTTCCTACCTCCTTTCCCATAAAGGACTTCATATGATCCACAAAAGCTTCGTAAAGCGGGATGGCGGTTTCCGGTCGGGCCGCCCGGATATAGGATGGACGATTCCCTTTTTTGGTGGAAGCCATCAGGGTAAACTGGCTGACTACAATGAGCTCTCCATCCATATCCCTCAGGGAGCGGTTCATTACCCCCTTCTCGTCATTGAAGATCCGAAGATTTCCTACTTTGGGGACCAGCCATTCAATGTCTTCCCGGGTATCGGCCTCTTCAATGCCCAGAAGCACCAGCAAGCCTGCACCGATGCGGGAAATCACCTCCCCATCGACGGTCACACTCGCCTCCCGTACCCGTTGAATAACTGCTCTCATAAACCCATGTATTGATCCGTCCGATAGGAATCTTCCTCCCCGGTTACCATCTGAACGTACGAACGGTAGCGGCTCTGGGCGATAGTTCCATTTTCCAGTGCCTTCTTCACCGCACATCCGGGTTCATCCAGGTGGAGACAGTTATTGAACCGGCAGTCCGGTTTAAGGGCGAAAAATTCGGGGAAATAATCCCCGATCTCCTCCTTATCCATATTCACCAGACCAAATCCCTTGATGCCCGGGGTATCAATGATTCGCGCGCCGGATGGAAGATCATACATCTCTGCAAAAGTGGTGGTGTGCTGGCCCTGTTTGTGCTGTTCCGAGATCTCGGCGGTGCGCAGCGCCAAATCCGGGGCAATCCTGTTGATCAGGGTGGATTTACCGACTCCAGAATGCCCTGCAAACATGCAGGTCTTTCCCTTCATCAGCTCCAGGACCTGCTCCATATTGGTCCCGGTCATGGCCGAAATGGTCAGGCAGGTATATCCAATATTCCGGTAGAGGTCAACCATATGGCTGGTTTCGTCCCTCAAATGCGCTTCGAGGGTATCTTCCTTGTTGAAGAGCAGGACGCAGGGAATATCGTAAGCCTCTCCCGTGGCCAGGAAGCGGTCGATAAACTCCGGATACGTCTTCGGATTCTCCAGGGTGACCAGCAGAAAGACCAGGTCCACATTTGCTGCGATGATATGCACCTGCTTGGATAACTTGACCGATTTTCTGACCAGATAATTCCGGCGATCCAGGATCTCATAGATCTGCCCCACGGTCTCGTCTCCATCACTGACCAGTTTGAAACGCACCTGATCGCCTACAGCAACCGGATTTGTGCTTTTGATCCCCTCAATCCTGAATTTTCCTTTGATCCTGCAATTGTAGAATAACCCGTCCGCAGTTTTGACCCGGTACCAGCTGCCAGTGGATTTATAGACGGTTCCCTCCATAGAAAATTCAGTAGGCACGCAAATTAAGCATAATCCACGTAGGTTGCGTGGGGCATGGTCATAAGACCGGTGATAAACCTCTGAATCCAACACCGATAAAATCCATTCTCATTGCTTTTATGTGCATCCGGGCCTTCCAAACAGGATAAAGGCCAAAACATTCAGGGAGGATGACAGGGAGTAGTGGGTCAGTGAGCGATGCGGGAAGAGGCGACAGGCGGGGGTCTTTATAACCCCTAATCGCTTCCGGAAACAAAAAACCCTGAACCACGCCCATAGGGCCCTGGCTCAGGGTACTGTTTTTTAATGACAATCCGGGATCAGTCCTGGAAATAAATACGACCTCCCATCATGGTGTTCTTGTTCACTAGGCCGGGTTCACCGTACACGTAGACATCTCCTCCGGCCCGGATTTGGACATCCACCTCTTCGGAGGCATAGAGCTCAGCTTCCCCCCCTGCGGACATCTTGATGCTGCTATATTGGGTTTTCAGGTCACGGCCTTCGAAAATACCCCCGGTGTAAATGGTGATCACCTGATTGGTGGCAATGCCGGATGCCTGGATGATCCCCCCGGTAACCGCACGGATCTCTGCGTCGCGAACTTTCATGCCGATCTCGATCTGGGCACCTTCCTGGGCACGCAGTTCGATCCGGTTCCGCTCTATTTGTTCGTTCACAACGATGCGGGCACCTTCATTGGCATCAATGATCCTCAGGTCGGTATAATAGACCTCCACAAAGGTGTCTTCCCCCTGGAATTTCTTTTCCAGCGGCATGCGGAGCTTCAACACGCCCCCCTTGTTTACAAAATTGATGTCATGGGTGTTCTTCCCTTTGATGACGATTCGGTTCTCGTCCGATTGGATCAGGTTTACCTCGATCAGGTCAAATACTTTAATTTCATGGAATTCACCCACTTCCCGGTCTACGGTACCCTGGGCAATAAGCCCTGCCCCCCAGAAGGTTAGCAGGCCTAGCAGTAATGTTCTCATATGCGACTCATTTTAAACATATATAAAGGACTCTTGGCTCCATGGATTGTTACAGTTCTCAGGAAGAAAATTTTATTACGCCGGGGTAACCGCTCCTTTGGCATTGATGATCTTCTCCTGATGGTTGATGGATTCCTGGTGGATGGCCTTGAACATCCGGAGCACGAATTCCTCACTAAGCCCGTGCCCCTCTCCTTCGAGGATCATCTTGCCAAGGATGGCATTCCAGCGGTTGGTCTGTAATACGGCGACATTTCGCTGCTTCTTCAGCTCCCCTATGCCGTCAGCCACTTGCATCCGCTTACCCAGGATCTCGATCAACTGATTGTCGATCACATCGATCTGGGCCCTGAGATTGCTGAGCTTGCTGTTGTATTCGGCCTCCTGGTCCGTTTCCTTCCGTATGCGCAGGTCTTTCATGATCTGTATCAATTGGTCGGGAGTAACCTGCTGGGCCGCGTCGCTCCAGGCATTGTTGGGATCCCGATGGGTTTCGATCATAAGCCCGTCAAAATTAAGGTCCAGAGCGGTCTGGGAAACATCAAAAATGAGGTCCCTGCGTCCTGAGATGTGGGAGGGATCATTGATCAGGGGCAGATCCGGGAATCGGGTCTGCAATTCAATGGCCAGCTGCCATTCCGGAATGTTCCGGTACCTGGTCTTTGCGTAGGTGGAAAAGCCCCGGTGGATCACCCCAAGCTTTTTGATATCGGAGGAATACAACCGTTCCACAGCCCCCAGCCAAAGCGAAAGGTCGGGGTTCACCGGATTCTTGACCAGCACTACCCGATCCGTCCCCTTGAGTGCATCGGCAATTTCCTGCACAATAAAAGGGCTCACCGTGGATCTTGCGCCGATCCACAACAGGTCTATATCGTGTTCCAGAGCCCGTTCCACATGGGTTTTGTTTGCCACTTCCGTGGCCGTTTTAAGCCCGGTTTCCTCTTTGACCTTTTGCAGCCATTTCAGGCCGATGGCACCAACGCCTTCAAAGTTTCCGGGGCGGGTCCTTGGTTTCCAGATCCCGGCCCTGTAGTAGTTGACATCACTGTCCTTCAGGGCATGGGCTATTTCCAATACCTGCTCTTCGGTCTCCGCACTGCAGGGTCCTGCGATCACCAGCGGATGAGGCAGGTCCAGATCATCCAACCAGGTTCTTAATTCTTTCTTGTTTTCCATGCTCTATTCAGGTTTTCGGGGTTGGGATCCCGCTTAGTATTTCCTTTATTCGGTTCGTTTGTTCCATTTCCTCATAGACCCCCTGGTAGTCCCCTTCTTTGAGCAGGGTTCGAAAGCCCTGCAGGTTGGCGATGTATTCATCCAGGGTCTCCAGGACATTGGCCCGGTTTTGCTCAAAGATCGGGGTCCACATGGCCGGGGAGCTTTTTGCCAGGCGGACCGTGCTTTCAAAACCACTTCCCGCCAGGTCAAAGATATCCCGTTCATTCTTTTCTTTCTCAATTACCGTCTTCCCAAGCATAAACGAGCTGATATGTGAGAGGTGGGAGACGTAGGCAATATGCCGGTCATGCGCTACCGGGTTCATGTATCGGATACGCATGCCCATTTGGCGGAAGAGTTCCAGAGCGCGTTCCTGTATCCTGAAGGCGGTCTGTTCCACTTCGCAAATAATATTGGTCTTCCCGTCAAAGAGTCCGGGGACGGCAGCATCGGGTCCGGTGAATTCCGTTCCCGCAATGGGATGGCAGGCCAGGTAATTCCTCCGGTTCGGATGGTCGCTTACCGATTGGCAGATCTCCACCTTGGTGGATCCTGCGTCAAACACGAGGGTTTCCTCCCCCACATGGTTGAGTATGCGCGGGAGTTCAACGGCCAGGCTGTTCACCGGGATGCTCACCAGGACGAGGTCAGCGGTTTTCAGGTCCTCCCATTCCGCCTTTCCATCGAGCAGGCCCAGTTCGATTGCCCGCTGCAGGTGTCCTGCATTCTGATCGATCCCAAGGAGGGTAATTCCAGGATGTACTTTTTTAAGATCCCGGGCAAAAGAACCCCCAATAAGCCCTATTCCTATAATTACGCCTTTCATCCTTCAGAATTTTTAATCATTGCTGCAGGTCTGCGAACAGGTTCCAGACGCTTGAGTGCCTCCTTGATATCCCCATCCTTTACGCATAGGGAAAAACGAATATAGCCCGCTCCCTGGGAACCAAATACGGTTCCGGGTGCCACAAAAAGATGTTTCTCATGGAGCAGTTGATCGATATAAGTCTCTGAATCGGGACTTCCCTCCGGAAGCCGCGCCCATACGAACATGCCAACGGCTTTATGATCATAGCTGCATCCGAGCCTGTCCGCAATCTGGAAAACCCCCGCCCTGCGGCGCCGGTAAGTGGCATCCAGGTGTTCAAACCAGCTTTGACCGCTTTTCAGGGCCGCCACAGCGCCCTTTTGAATTCCGTAAAACATGCCGGAATCCATATTGCTTTTAACCTGCAGTACCGCCTTTAGCAGCTGAGCTTCGCCCAACAGCATGCCCACGCGCCAACCCGCCATATTAAAGGTCTTGCTCAGGGAATTCAACTCCAGCACATGTCCCCTGGCCTCCGGGGTCGCCAGAATACTCAATGGGCGGTGGGTCAGTACAAAACTATAGGGGTTGTCATTGACCACCAGTATATTGTTCCGGCGGGCAAATGCAATCAGTTCTTTGAATTGTGAAGCATCAGCCGTGGCTCCTGTAGGCATGTGGGGATAACTTACCCACATCAACTTGACGCCGTCCAGCCCCTGGGCTTCAAGGGCCTCAAGGTCGGGGAACCAACCCTGCTCCTCGGTAAGGTTGTAGGTAAGAGGCTCCGCCCCGACCAGGCGCGTCACAGACTCATAGGTCGGATAGCCGGGATTCGGGATCAGGGCCCGGTCCCCGGGGTTCAAAAAGGCCATGCTGATATGCATGATGCCTTCCTTAGACCCCATCAGGGGGAGGACCTCGGACTCCGGATCCAGGGCCACCTCGAATTTCTGGTCGTAGAAGTCGGCAATGGTCCTTCTGAGCTCCGGAAGCCCCTGATAGCTCTGGTACTGGTGAGCACCTGCATCCTCCACGGCCTCCTTCAGGGTCTGAAGGACCTGTGCAGAGGGGGCCAGGTCAGGGCTTCCAATCCCCATATTGATTACAGGGTGTCCTTCTGCAGCCAGCTGTCGGACCTCCCGCAGCTTGCGGGAAAAATAGTACTCCTGTACCTGTTGCAATCGATCTGCCTTAGGTATCATATCCGGGCATTTTTGTATTCCCCAAGGAGCTGAAAATCCTCTGTCATGATTGAAATCAGGGACTTCGCCTTGGCGAAATGTTCATAGTCTTCAAAGGTTACATCCACGAAAAAGGAATACTTCCATGGCGTCTCGATAACCGGCAGGGACTGAATTTTTGTGAGATTCAGGTTGCAGTCGCTCATCACGTTCAGCACGGTGGCCAGACTGCCCCTTTTGTGGTCCGTGATAAACCGGATAGATGCCTTGTTGATCTCCTCCCTTGGAAGTTCCTTGTTCTGGGTCTTTACCACGATAAAACGCGTGGCGTTGTTCTTGATGGTCTGGATCTCCTTTTCAATAACTTCCAAACCATAGAGGTCTGCAGCAATGCCAGGGGCAATGGCTGCCACGCCTTTCAACTGCTCCTCATGAATTCGTCTGGCGGTCTCCGCCGTATCCACATCCTCCACCATCTTGATGTGAGGTTGGGTCTTAAGGTATTCCCGGCATTGCAAAAGGGCCATGGGATGACTGCGTACTTCTCTCAAATCCCCAATGCCCTGGCCGGGCAGGGCCATTAGGTTGTGATGGATATGGAGGTAATACTCTCCGATGATATGAAGGCCATTCTCACAAACCAGAGCGTAGTTCGGGATTATGGACCCAGCGATGGAATTTTCAATGGCCATGACACCTTTATCGGCCTTCCCTTCGAGGAGGGAATCCACCAGGCTGTGAAATGACAGGCACTCCACCATATCAATATCCTCCCCAAAGTAATCCGAAGCCACTTTGTGGTGGTTGGATCCACGTATGCCCTGTATGGCGATTTGTAATCGATTCATTTGCATATGGCTTCAGGTCAAAAAAAAATCCCGTGAAGACGGGACCTGATTCTGAATACCTGAAAAATATCCTATAACGGTCCCGTACCTCTCGTATAAAAGAAGTAGAAATAAAAGCCGTTCCAGAAATATGTTTTCATCCTTTAATTGAATTCTCCGACCAAAGTAGGGATTAATTTCGAATAGGCATGGACCCGTATAATTTTTTTTGGTATTCGCATTCTCCCACGCAATAAGCTAAAAATAAAAGGGCAATTCCATGGGTTTTCTGAAAAAAGT
>CBFCWO010000013.1:0-44886 GCA_965601625.1 uncultured Flavobacteriaceae bacterium
CAATAGTTCGGAGACCAGAGGACGTTTCTTCTTGGACACAAAATAGTTTTCTGCAGCCTTATCCACTTTGGTCCCCAGGCGGATCATGCGTTGGTTGTAATCGTAGAGTTCCTGATAGCTGCTCAGCTTGGCCTGTAGCTTCTCATTCAGGATTTCGGAGCGCCTGGCCTCTTCCCTGGCCTTTGATTCCTCTTCCTGCAATCGATCCCCCGTTCGTGCCATTTTGGTGCGCTCCTTCTGAAGCTTGGCAATGCTTGCATCGAAACGGACCTTTCCCCGGCTCACTTTTTTCTTGGCCCTGTTGATCAGGCTGTAGGGGATGCCGTTTTTCTCGGCCACCTCAAAGGTAAACGAACTCCCCGGCTGGCCCATTTCCAGTTGGAAGGTCGGCTCCAGGGTCTTGCTGTTAAACAGCATATTGGCATTGGATGCATGTGGCAGTTCATCGGCCAGGGCCTTCAGATTGGCATAATGCGTAGTGATGATCCCAAAGGCTCCGCGGTCATAAAACGTTTCCAAAAAGGATTCTGCGAGGGCGCCGCCCAGTTCAGGGTCGCTTCCGGTACCGAACTCATCGATCAGCAACAGCGTTTCCTTATCGCATTTCCTCAGGAACCGGTTCATGTTCTTAAGGCGGTAGGAGTAGGTGCTCAAATGATTTTCAATAGACTGGTGATCTCCAATATCCGTCAGCACCTGGCCAAAAAGGCAACAGGAGCTTCCCTCATGAACCGGTATCAACAGCCCACTCTGCAGCATGAGTTGCAGCAGCCCGATGGTTTTTAGGGTAATACTCTTCCCACCGGCATTGGGCCCGGATATAACCACGATCCGGTTCTCAGGATGCAGCTCCAGGGTCTGCGGCCATGTTTTTTCTCCCCTTTTCCGATTGGTGAGTAGCAATAGCGGATGATAGGCCTCTCTTAGATAAATTCGCTGTTCGCGATTGATCTCTGGCAGGCAACCATCGATTTCCCGGGCAAAAGACGCCTTGGCAGCGGTCAGGTCAATCTCTGCCATAACCTCCTGATACTGTTTCAAATCAGGGATGAAGGGACGCAGGTCCGTTCCCAGCTTTCTCAAAATCCGTTCGAGTTCTTCCTTTTCCTCCAAACGGAGCATTTGGAGTTCCCTGGACAGCTGCATCACCGCATCGGGTTCGATAAAGGCGATACTCCCCGTCTTGGAGGTGCCCAGTACACTGCCCTTGACTTTTCTGCGATACATGGCCTTGACCGCCAGCACGCGTCTGTTATCCAGCACAGATTCCCGGATCTCATCGAGAAAATCAGCCTGCACGTACCTGGCCAGGGCTGCATTAAAGCTCTGGTTGATCTTTCCCTGCAAAAAACGGATTTGCTTCCGGATCCCGGCTAATTCAGAAGAGGCCGAATCGCGAATCTCACCATGTTGATCGATGATGGCTTCGATCGCCTCCGGAATAAAGCTCTGGTACTGCGCCTGTGTGACCCACCCGAGCAAATGCGGATAGTATTCTTCAAATTTTTTCAGAAAGCGCTGGTGGATCCCGATCAGCCCGCATAGATGGGAGAATTTTCGAAAAGCCTCTACGGCTAACAGGCTGTTTTCTATGCCAAGCAGGTGGACTTCCGTATCGATGGAATCAAACCCGTGGTTGGGCAGGCGGTTTTCATTTTCAAAAGAAGCGCAATACTCCTGTGTACGCGCAAGGCAATCCAACAGGGCATCCTCTTGCCGAAAAGGATGAATTGCCCTGGCCAGCAACCTCCCAGGCCCCGTGACGCATCGCGCTTCCACCAGCTTGCGTACTTCATCAAACTCGAGGTCCTCAAGGGTTTTGTCAGAAACTTTCTTCATCTGGATTTATCCATGCAAAGGTACAAAAGGGCAAAAGAAAAACCCCCTGGTTTTCAGGGCCGACTTCTTTCATTAAGCCCTTTTAAGACCAAGTGCTTTTTCGTATCTTTAATTGGTATTTGTAAGAATTCAATCCTATGCAACACTACCCGGAATCGTTAAAAACAAAGATTCTCCGGCTCCCGTATCTGATTTCAATGGGCATGGAAGGGGTATGCAAAAGCGGACTGGCCGGAAATGCCAGTAAACGGCACGCCATGATGGAGAGTTTTGTGGAGGGCAGAAGGTCCTATCCGGGGAATCAGGTTATCCGTTCGATCATCAAAGAGGTGGATAACGATCATGAACACCTCCTTGAGATTGCACACCAGCACGACGAGATCCTGGACTGCCTGGATGATCAGGGGGTGGAGGATTACGACGGGCTGAAGGAACATATGTTCAGGGTATTGCAGGAAGTCATTGAGGCCTTAGTGTCCCATGAATCTTCCCAAACCGTTCGGGAATACAAGGATTGGTTGCTGCTGATTGCCGAAAAAGTGGCCCTCGCTTCAAAGGAAGGAGATTTCTTTGGGATAGGAGGGGAGCGCTTCAGCAAAAAGGAGCGGGAGCTTTTCAAGGCGCTGAAAAACCATCTCTACCCTGAATCCAGCTGATTCGATTCAATACACGGACCTTATGGATGTACGGATCGATCCGAGCTGGAAACCCCTGCTGCAGCAAGAATTCCAAAAACCTTACTTTGAAAAATTGGCTGGCTTTGTGCGGGCCGAATACCAACAGCACAGATGCTACCCCAGGGGCAATGAGATCTTTTCTGCCTTTAGTGAATGCCCTCTGACAGGAGTCAAGGTAGTCATCCTGGGCCAGGATCCCTATCACGGGCCGAACCAGGCCAACGGACTCTGTTTCTCAGTCCATGAGGGCGTAATGCACCCTCCTTCCCTCATCAATATCTTCAAGGAGATACAGCAGGACATCGGAACCCCATATCCCAAAAGTGGCGACCTCAGGAGATGGGCAGCGCAAGGGGTTTTGCTGCTCAATGCTGTCCTGACCGTACGTGCCCGGGAAGCCGGCAGCCACCGCAACCAGGGATGGGAGACCTTTACCAATGCAATCATTCAGAAACTTTCAGATGAGCGAAAGGGATTGGTTTTCCTGTTATGGGGTGGTTACGCTAAAAAGAAAATCCCGATTATTGATGCCACCAAACACCATATCTTAACTTCCGGGCACCCTTCTCCCCTGAGCGCAAACCGCGGTCTATGGTTTGGAAACAAGCACTTCAGCAGGGCGAATGAACTCCTGATCCGGGAGGGCAGGGAGCCTATTGCATGGTGATCCCGTTCGAGACCCTACTCATCCAACGCCAAGAGCTATATCAAAAGTTGAATAAAGGGTAGCAAATCCCATGGAGGCCGGTCTGGAATCCGCAAACCATGCTGAGCTATCCAATTTTGATATTTGCCGGGAACAAAATCCTACTTCATAGGCTTTATGGGGTAGGACTTAAAAAGCTTTTTCATTTTCTTAGGGATGGACTTCTCCCGTTTTTCCGGTTTTTCTTTGACTACCGAACTGATAACACCCTGCCAGGCGAGATCCTTGGTTGAGGCATCATGCATGCTGACTACAAAAGTTCCCTCAAGATAGTCGTCTTCGGAGAAACTGGTCGTGGACGACCCCATGCCGGCACCCATGCCCCAACCCCAACGCCCATAACCGTAACCCATGCTTCCCGCATAAGTAGTGTAGGCTGTGGTGCTTGTTTTTTTGTTTACCACAATAAAAAGAGTGATCGCTGCATCCGGGGCAGCAGGGTCTTCGGCCATTCCCCGGATCTGTAGTTCATGTTTTAAAGCCGTCTCTATGCGCTCTTTGTCAAAGGGCGTAAGGATTTGATCGCTGTTTTTTTCCCATCCCTCCAGTTTATAGGATTTAAACTTGGAGAAATCAACCGTTTTGTCGTAGTCGCTCTTAACCTGTGCGGCTCCAGGCATAAGGAGTCCGAGCATCATCAGTATAAGCAAGGGCCTTTGCAGAAAATTTTTCATCATTCGATGGAATTAAATGTTATTGTTAACGCATTCCATAAAGTTACTCTAAATATCGTATTCCTTTTTCTCAAGTGCAAAATCAAGCGGAATCGTTGGTAAATGGGGATATTCTTATTAATCAAGGCTTTTGCTCCACCATAAATAAACTCAATTTGTCCCGGACCTGCCTGGGTCTCGCTTCGGGAAGATAGAGGGTATTGCCTGTTTTTGTAGTGCTTGAGGAAGCTTTGCCCGATTCCACGATCCCAGTACGCCCGCAGCCCATGGCCGATGGGTGGAACGCCAGACACCAAGTACCATCTAAACGGGCACCGCTGTACTCAAATACAGTAAGTCGATGGGGGGGTAGCGTCACTCATGTTCGGGGAATTGAACTTGAACCTCCCGCTCCTTCCAAAGGGAATTGGGTCCTAATTGTCTTTAAGCAGTAAATCTTCAGCGGACAGTTTATTAGATAATAAATTTAAATCAGATAGCGTATCTATCACTATATTAATTTCTTCTGTAGATATTTGTTCCTGACTCCACCGGGTGCAATCCAGCCATTGGCGAATTGCCTCGATTTTCTGACCATAACGGTTGGATAGGGTGCGGTCAATGCTCGGAATAGCCTTAAACTCCCGGGTGAACATGTTGATGATCTCCAGGATATGGCGTATTACCCCGGCATGTTCGGAGGCAAATGCTTCTCGAACCGCAATCACAAAACAGGGCCAGGGAGTGGGGATCTGCCCAATCCTTCTGAAGATGGCCTTGTCTACCAGGGGTTGTGTGGTAAACCGCTCCCACATGAAATAGTCCGCTTCGCCATGGGCAAGGGCAGCAACGGCTCCTTCCAGGGTGTTGACCACTTTAAATTTCAAAGCATCCAGAGGCCAGTCCTTTTGACGGCAGTGCACAAAGGCCATTAAATGGCTTCCGCTTCCATGCCGGCTGATCGCTGCGGTTTTTCCCCTAAGGTCCGTCTCCTGCTCAAAAGGGCTGCTGGCATGGACATGGATTCCCCAAAGCAGGGGGGAGGCGATGTATTCCTGCGCAATAAGGACCCGTAGGCCACCGGATATGGCTTTGATCAGTCCCTCGGTAAGGATCACGGCCATATCGGCCTCTCCCGATTCCAGCATCCTGGCCATTTTGCCGGTTCCTTCCGGCACATCGGTCCATTCCAGGTTGATCCCGCGGTCCTGAAAAGCGCCTTCCTCCAATGCCAGGTGCCAGGGAAGGTTGAAATGTTCGGGCACCCCGACAATGTTGATCTTAGCGTTCATATATTAAGGGTTTAAGCCTGTGAAGTCAGTTTTTCCAGGGCATACAGGATGAGCTCATCGATCGCACCTTGCGGGTCTCTGCTAAACTCCCCAGTCACCCGGTTGGCAAGGATACAGTTCAGGGAGGCTGCTGCATGCCCCATAAGGGCGGCAAGACCAAAAATCCCAGCTGTTTCCATTTCCATATTGGTTATCCGAAGCGTATCGAAAGAATAGTCTGAAAGGGTTTTTAGTGCCTGGGGATCTTCCAGGTCCAGCCGGAGGGCCCTTACCTGTGGGCCGTAAAAGCCAGAACAGGTTGCGGTAAAGCCGTTGATAACGCGATTGGAATAGAGCTTGTCGCATAATGGCTTATTGGCGCGCACGGCATAGGGAGCCGGCTTAAGCACAGACCATCCACAGTATTCCATAAAATTGAATTGAAGGTCCGCCAATTGCACATGTCCACTGTTGTAATAGTGCAGCAAACCATCAAATCCCATCGCTAATTCACTGAGCACAAAGGCATCCACGGGAATATCCGGTTGAATGGCCCCCGAGGTGCCTACCCGGATCAATTCCAGCTGCGTCAACTCTTCGAATGGCTGTCCGTTTTTCAGGTCCAGGTTGACCAGCGCATCCAGTTCATTGAGCACGATATCAATGTTGTCCGTGCCGATCCCCGTCGAAATAACGGAAAATCTGTTACCCCTGTACCAACCGGTATGTGTTATAAATTCCCTTTTTGATTTCCTGACATCAATCCTGTCAAAGTAGCGGGAAACACGGTTAACCCGATCAGGGTCACCTACGAGGATTACAGTTGGGGCAAGGTCTTCGGGAAGGATATTTAAATGGTAAATGGAACCGTCAGGATTAAGGATCAGCTCCGATGCCTGCCGGACCATTTTACAGTTTTAGGATCCTGCCGGCCTCTGAATTGTAGAGGTAGTTGTATTTCAGGGCACCCCCAAGATAGGCATCTGTATCCCGAAGGGCTGCGTAGAAATTGTCCTTGTTTTCAAGAATCTCTTTACCCTTGCGGCTAAGGCGTACGGGGTTGAATGAATGGAAGAGGGGGCGGAGGTTCTTCAGGATCCGCTGGTACTGAGAGTCTCCGAAGCCATACCAGCCCTGATCAGTAAGCAATGCTCTCATAAGTTCTTTCTGGGAAGCGGGCTTTGTTTCCGAAGCGAGATGCAGGACCCTGTTCTCAATTTCGTTCAGTCCGTTCCTAATGGTCGGAAAGCGCTTTAAATGTGTTTTGATAGCCCCTTCCAAATATTCGTACTGGTATTGGTCAAAATCTGCAAGGTTCTCAAGCCGGATGGGATTGTCACTGCAATAAAGTTGCCAGACATAGTCTGCAAATTCGATATCATCCTGGGTAAGGACCACCCGATTTTCATACAGATTCTGAAGTTGCTCTTCATTGAGCTCATTGAGTCCGTATAAATGATTCGACTCATCCTCATTCCCACTGCAGGCCATGGAGATCCTGACATGGCGGCGGTGTGCCTTAAGCCAACTGATCACTGCCAGCATATTGATCTGACAAAAGAGATCGTATTCGAACCAGAGAACAATCTCGTCCTCCTGTTTGTGATTACAGAGGGAACGGTATTCTTTCAGGGTTTTTTCGACGAACCAGGACTTGCTTACATTGTAGTTCTTGTGGAGAAAATCAAAACGCGTCTTCCAGAAAGCCTCACTACCCACGTTGGTTTCCGTCCTGCCTTCGCAGAGCATCTCCCGCCAGGTGATAATCTTTCCTTTGTAATTAAGATCTCGCAGGCGCTGGGTAAAGTTATCCCCGTTCGTAATATGCAGTTGGGAACTCATGCGGATTCAGTTGTTTGGCTTGTGATCTATAAATTTAGCATTTAATCGAAAAAAACGAAAAAAATTAACAAAAACACGCAACCTATTTTAGGAATTAACCGCCAACCCGCTTCACACGGAACCCCTCGTCCCTTAGCAGCTCCATGATTTTATCCCGGTAATCCCCCTGAATCAGGATTTGATCCTTCTTCCAGGACCCTCCCACACCAAGCTCTTTCTTGATTTTTCGGGTTAGCTTTTTGAAATCCTCATCCGCTCCCTGATAACCGGCCAGGATGGTGACCACCTTTCCCTTGCGTTTTTCATAACGGCACTCAATGGGGTCGTCCTGCATCCAGAGAGGCTCTCCGCTTTCAGCTGAGGCCTCCTCGGCAGGCTCCGGATGGTCCGGAAACAAATTCTTCAGTTGATCCTTTAAATCCATCTGGTTATATTCAGGCTTTTACCAATCCGAGCTCGACCAGGCGCTCCTGCAGATAGGCTCCGGCAGTAATATCTTCATAAGCTTTCGGATGGGCATCATCCACACAATGCTCCAGGCAGTTCAAAGGCATTGAACTGACAGGATGCATAAAGAAGGGGATGGAATACCGGGAGCTGCCCCAGGCTTCTCTCGGTGGATTTACCACCCTGTGAATCGTGGACTTCAGCCGGTTGTTGGAAAGCCTTGAAAGCATGTCTCCCACGTTGATCATCAACTGATCCGGAGCGGCAATGGCGTCGATCCATTCCCCCCGATGGTTCTGCACCTGTAACCCTCTTCCATGAGCGCCCATAAGCAGCGTGATCAGATTGATGTCCCCGTGAGCTGCTGCTCGCACGGCGGTTTTCGGTTCTTCGGAAATCGGGGGATAATGTATGGGCCTGAGAATGGAATTTCCATGGCGTACATACTTATCGAAATAGGTCTCCTGCAGCTGCAGGTGCAGGGCCAGGGCACGCAGCACATAAACGGCCGTTTTCTCCAACATCCTGTAGGCTTCTTTCCCGACCGAATTAAATGCCGGCAACTCCTCGACGTATATGTTGTCAGGATACTCCTCAGCCAGCGAAGTCTCACCCTCCGCATACTGACCAAAATGCCAGAATTCCTTCAGATCCCCTTCTTCACGCCCTTTGGCGTGCTCTTTCCCGAAAGAGGTATATCCGCGCTGGCCACCTAATCCATCGATCTCGTACTTCTTTTTCGAGGCCTCGGGAAGTTGGAAAAAATTCTTCACTTCCCCATACAGCTCCTCCACCAGGGAATCCGACAGGAAATGGCCGCTGAGGGCCACAAAGCCGATCTCCTCAAAGGCCTTTCCGATCTTTTCCACAAAGTCCTTTTTCCTGTCCGGATCCCCCGAGGTAAACTCGAGAAGATCTACACTTGGTATTGCGTTCATGGGTTGGAATATGCTTTGAGTCAAATGTAAGAATTATTGCTCCTCCTTACTTGTGATTCCTTAGATTTGTGAAGCTGTTTTACAAAAATGCCAAAAGGTTTTGATCGACTTTAAGGACTACGAGGTTGCGGAAGACATTCAGTTAAAGCTCTTTCGGGACATGTTGTTTTCACGCCTTATCGAGGAGAAAATGCTCATCCTTCTGAGGCAGGGAAAAATCTCCAAATGGTTTAGCGGCATTGGTCAGGAGGCCATCGCTGCCGGGGTGACGGCCAGCCTGCAAGCCAATGAATACATCCTGCCCATGCACAGAAACCTGGGAGTGTTTACCGGCAGAGGCATTCCCCTTCACCGACTTTTTGCCCAATGGCAGGGAAAAGCCAGCGGGTTCACCAAGGGACGGGACCGAAGTTTTCATTTCGGATCCACCGAGCACCACATCGTGGGGATGATTTCCCATTTGGGACCGCAGTTGGGCGTAGCCAATGGCATTGCCCTGGCCCATCTCCTGCGAAAGGAGCCGAAGGTCACCGCAGTGTTTACAGGGGAAGGCGCCACAAGCGAAGGCGATTTCCACGAAGCCCTAAATACGGCCTCCGTATGGAACCTGCCTGTATTATTCTGCGTGGAAAACAATGGGTATGGACTATCCACTCCGGTTTCAGAACAATATAATTGCGAACACCTGGCAGACCGGGGGATAGGCTATGGCATGGAAGCCCATATTATAGATGGCAATAATATCCTGGAGGTATACAACCGGGTCAGCGAAATGGCCGAATCCCTTCGAAAAGACCCCAGACCCTTGCTCCTGGAGTTTAAAACCTTTCGGATGCGGGGGCATGAGGAGGCCAGCGGGACGAAGTACGTCCCGAAAGAGCTCATGGATCAATGGGCCGCCAGGGATCCGCTGGAAAACTATACACAGCACCTGAGGGAATCGGGTATCCTCAGTGAGGAACTGGAGGTTGCCTATAAAAAGGACATCGCCCATCAGATCAATGCAAACCTGGAGAGGGCTTTCGCCGAGCCGACCGTAGAATTCAATGAGACCATTGAATTAGATGATGTGTTCTATAACTATGTCTATCAAGACATTAAACCCGGTATTAAAACCAAGAACATTCGGTTGGTAGATGCGATTTCCGAGGGATTGGGCCAATCCATGGAACGGCATGAGAACCTGGTGATTATGGGCCAGGATATTGCAGAATACGGAGGGGTATTCAAGGTTACTGAGGGGTTTGTGGAGGCCTTCGGGCGAGAGCGCGTTCGCAATACGCCCATCTGCGAGTCCGCCATTGTATCCACGGGAATGGGGCTTTCGATCGGGGGGATGAAGGCGGTTGTAGAAATGCAGTTCGGGGATTTTGTAAGCTCGGGGTTCAATCCCATCGTGAATTATCTTGCCAAGGTACACTACCGGTGGGGGCAACCGGCTGATGTAGTCATCCGAATGCCCTGTGGGGCAGGAGTAGGGGCTGGGCCCTTCCATTCCCAGACCAACGAAGCCTGGTTCACCAAGGTGCCGGGCCTGAAAGTCGTCTACCCGGCCTTTCCCAGAGATGCCAAAGGATTGCTCGCCACATGCATTAACGACCCCAATCCGGTCCTGTTTTTTGAACACAAAGCCTTGTATCGAAGCATCTATGGCGATGTGCCGGAAGATTACTATACCGAACCCCTTGGGAAAGCTGCTTTACTTCGCACAGGAAGCAAACTCACCCTGATCACCTATGGGGCCGGGGTACACTGGGCGATGGAAGCCCTGGATGAGCTCGAGGTGGAGGAAGTCGACCTGATCGACCTTCGAACCCTTTGTCCACTGGATACGGAGGCGATCTATAGTTCAGTTAGAAAAACAGGGAAGGTCCTGCTTTTGCAGGAGGACAGCCTTTTCGGAGGTGTTATGGCGGATATTTCAGCCCTGCTTGCTGAACATTGCTTTGAATACCTGGATGCGCCCATCAAAAGAGTAGGGGGGCTGGAGACCCCCATTCCATTCGCCCGGTCCCTTGAGGCCGGATACCTGCCGCAAGGAAGGCTGAGAGCAGCACTTACGGCACTTCTTGAGTACTAAACTCAATCCTCGGCTTTTCCCGAAATGCCGTACCTTCACGGGATGGAAGTTAGGGACGTAATCATAATTGGCGCCGGTCTTGCCGGCCTCACAGCGGCACTGGAACTTTCAAAAGCGGGTCTTGACGTCCTGGTATTCGATAAGCGAACCCTGCCCAGACATAAGGTTTGCGGGGAATACCTGTCCTGGGAAGTCGTCCCGTATCTGGAATCCCTGGGAATCCCCCTTCAGGATGCACCTCGAATTGACCGCCTTCTACTCAGCCGGGTTGAAGGACGGACCCTCGAAAACAAACTTCCCCTGGGAGGTATTGGGATCAGCCGCTATGCCCTGGATCACCGCCTGTTTGAGCAGGCCCGTGCACATGGAGCTCAATTCATCTGGCAAGCCGTGGAATCCGTGCGGTTCGAAAATGATTCCTTTTGGGTCACTTCCAGGGGGTCTGACCACAGGGCCAGACAGGTCATTGGGGCCTGGGGGAAAAGAAGTAATCTGGATCGTTCTCTCAAACGGTCCTTTTTCAACAGGGAAAGTCCCTGGATGGGGATAAAAATGCATTACGCAGCACATTACCCGGCCAATCAGGTGGGCCTCTACTGTTTTAAAGGAGGATATGGCGGCCTTTCCGTAACGGAAACAGGAGCGGTCAATTTTTGCTATCTCATCCATAAAGAGCGTTTTCGCCAGACGCCAGACCTGGAAGCCTGTACCGAGGGCCTGCTGCAGGAACATCCCTCTTTGGCTGATGTATTGGGGCCTGCCAGACCGCTATTTAAAGCTGCCCTTGGCATTTCCAATATTCCTTTCGGAGCCAAAAGCCTTGTTTCAGAGCATGTGCTGCTCGGTGGGGATGCTGCCCAACTGATCCACCCGCTGTGCGGCAATGGAATGGCCATGGCCATAGAAACGGGCCGGATACAGGGGCAGGTAGTGACTCGTTTTTTTGAGGGGCACTACGGAGGTCGCCCTGATATGGAAAAGCATTTTCAGGTTATCTGGCGAAACAAATTCGCTAGGCGCCTGAGGGTCGGAGCATTACTGCAACGCGTATTGCTAAACCCGAACGGAATGGGACTGGGTCTGCGTTTGGCTTCGGCCGCACCCTTCATCCTGAAGAAAATAATACAACAAACACATGGATCCCCATGAAGTGGCTCCCTTCATTTAAAAATCGCTCTTCGCAGAGGGAGCTGATGGATGATCCCAGTGTTCCGGAAGAGCTCCTCGCGGAAGCCATGTCTGATCTCAGAACGGTCAACAGATGGCTTGGCGGTCATGCTGTAACGCTACAGGGCCTCAAACCTTTCCTGCAATCACCGGCAAATGCACCCTGCCACATTCTGGATGTGGGATGTGGCAATGGAGAATTCCTCCGACATCTAGCGAGATACTGTCACAAAAATGATATCCCCGTAAGACTTACCGGCTGGGACCTCAATCCAAAACATGTGGCCTCAGCCAAAGCCTTGTCCGCAGGCTGTGATGAACTGCGTTTTGAACAAAGGGACATCCTTCACCCCAATGCACTGCCGCAAGCAAACACCATCATGGTCTGCAACCTTTTCCTGCATCATTTTTCAGATGATCAAATTATGGGGTTATTGGAGTCCTGGAAACAGGCTGGATGCAAGGCTATAATAATCAATGACTTGCACAGAAACCCATTGGCCTATTATTTATTTCAGCTTTTTGGGCTTATTTTTATGAAGTCTCGAATCGCAAAACACGACGGGCGCATCTCCATCCAAAGGGGATTTGTCAAACGGGATCTGGAAGGCCTGAGCAAACACATGGAAGGTTTGGATTGCCAAATCAGCTGGAAATGGGCCTTTAGATATCTCTGCGTGCTGAGATCAAAAAATTGCTTATGACCCATGTCCGAATTCAGGGGGCGTATAATGCGCTGCCTCCTTACCGTCGTACTACAGCAGAAATTCTGCCGTTTGCCAGGCAATGGCTGCAGAGCGAACCGGATCGGCTGATCCGAAAAGCCATCAAGGTGTTTGAAGGTGCAGGGGTGGATGAGCGATACGGCATCATGGATGTTGAGGAGGTGTTCACCCAGACCAGCTTTGAAGAGAAAAACCGGGCGTATGCTGCGGCCATGCGGGACCTCGGGCAGCAAGTGCTGCAGACGGCCCTGGACGCCGCGGATTGGTCTCCCGAAAGCCTGGATTATCTGATTACGGTAAGCTGTACGGGCATTATGATCCCCTCTCTGGACGCATATCTGGTCAATACCCTATCGCTGAGCGGGAATATCTGTCGTCTTCCGGTAACGGAAATGGGCTGCGCAGGGGGGGTCTCCGGGCTGATCTATGCCTACCATTTCCTAAAGGCATCCCGTGGAAAGCGGGCTGCCGTAATCGCAGTGGAGAGCCCTGCGGCCACGTTTCAGCATACGGATCATTCCATGGCGAATATTATAAGTGCAGCCATCTTCGGTGATGGTGCCTCCTGCGTCTTATTGAGCTCTGAGGAGGACGCAGCGGGTCCCCGCATCCTGGGTGAAGGAATGTATCACTTTCCTGACACCACCCATTTAATGGGGTTCGACCTCACCAATCACGGCCTGAAAATGATCCTGGACCCGGCGGTGCCGGACACGATAGGTTCCCATTTTGAACCCATGTTAAAACCCTTTCTGGAGGCTCATGGAAAGAAACTTGAAGATATACAGCATTTGATCTTTCACCCGGGTGGTCGAAAGATCGTACAAACCGTGGAGTCCCTGTTTGAAGGACAGGAAGCAGACCTTACAGGCACCAAAGAGGTGCTGAGGCGGTATGGTAATATGAGCAGCGCAACCGTGCTTTACGTGCTACAGCGTTTTCTGGCTGAGGAACCCGAGGGCGGTTCCCTGGGACTCATGCTCAGTTTCGGGCCTGGGTTCACGGCCCAACGGGTACTGCTGGAGTTCTAATGTTATGGCCAAAGGAGAAAAACACATATTTGCACTGGTTATCGGCGGAAGCAGGGGTTTAGGCCTGGCAACCGTTCGAAAGCTCCTTGAAGAGGGCATACCCGTGATCGCGGTCCACCGGGACCGGCGCACCCTCTGGCCGGAAGTGGATGCAGCCTTCAGCCGATTTACGGACCTGCCTGCAGCCTTCCATTCCATTCGGGGAGATGCCATAGCGACGGCGCACAGAAATAAAATCCTGGAAACCATTGCTTCGATCCTGGGAGATGAGGGTAAAATAGGCTTCCTGATACATTCCCTGGCACGCGGAAACGTAAAACCTATGGTTTCCCATGGCACGCAACCCACCCTAACCGAGGCTGATTTGAAAGTGACTGGAGAAGCCATGGGAACCAATGTATTTGCATGGGTGCAGGCCATGGACCAAATGGGTTTGTTTTCCGAAGATGCCCGTGTTATTGCATTTACCAGTGAAGGCAGCCGAAGGGTCCTTGCAGGCTATGGGGCCGTGGCAGCCGCGAAGGCCTCCATGGAAGCCATCATAAGACAGATTGCCGTGGAATATGCGCCAAGAGGCATCCGGGCGAATTGCATTCAGGCCGGGGTGACCGATACGGATTCCCTTCGAATGATACCAAACAGTGAAGCGATTCTCAAAGCTTCCCATAAAAGAAACCCGTTTCAGCGGCTCACTTCCCCCGAAGATGTAGCCAATGCAGTTTATCTATTAACCCGGAAGGAGGCTGCCTGGATCACCGGGAACATTATAAAAGTGGATGGGGGAGAAAGCCTGAGCTGATGACAGAACCGGATTTCACAAACATCCTAGATCAATTGCCCTACCAGGACCCTTTTCTCTTTGTAGATCGAATTGACAAACTGAATTCTGAAATGGTGGAAGGCCGTTACACTTTCAAGCCGGAAAGTGCTTTTTACCGGGGTCATTTCAAGGGATCCCCTGTCACTCCCGGAGTCCTGCTAACCGAATGCTGTGCCCAAATCGGTTTGGCATGCCTGGGGTTGCACCTGCTCAATTCCAAAGGCACCGCAGGGGAGGAAGTGGCCGGCATCGGCTTGTCCGAAGCCCGGATGGAATTCCTGCACCCCGTATATCCAGGGGAAACCGTCAAAGTCAAGGCCGTAAAGCAATACTTTCGGTTTAACAAGCTAAAGGTTGCCGTAAAACTCTTTAACGAACAGGGTCTGCTTGCCTGCAGGGGCCAGCTGTCCGGTATGTTCAAACCCGGTTCCATATGAAAAAGCGAATCGTCATTACGGGTCTTGGGATCTGTGCCCCTAATGGCACGGACGTGCAATCCTTTCAGGAGGCCATGCTGGAGGGTGTAACCGGCATTCGAAAACAGGAAGACCTCACGTCCCTTGGCTTTCGCTGCCAGCTTGGTGGAAAGCCACATGTAACGGAGGATATATTAAATCAATACTTTACCAGTATTGAAATAAAACATTTTAAGTCAACAGGTTTGCTATACGGTTCGATTGCCGGAATACAGGCCTGGAAAAACGCAGGACTCCCTCTGCTCACCGGAGAATCACCGGATTGGGATAGCGGCATCGTATTTGGCACAAGCGTCCTGGGTGTGGATAAATTCAGGGAGTCCGTTTTGCAAATTGACAGAGGAGAGGTACGCCGGCTGGGCAGCGCAACTGTTCCGCAGACCATGGCCAGCGGGGTCAGCGCTTTCCTTGCAGGGAAGCTGGGGTGTGGCAATCAGGTGACCAGCAATTCCGCGGCCTGTAGTACGGGTACGGAAGCGGTCATCCTCGGGGCAGAGCGTATTCGGGCCGGCCGCGCAAAGCGCATGCTGGTAGGAAGTTGCAGCGACAGCGGGCCCTATATCTGGGGCGGATTTGATGCGATGCGAATCGTCCCTTCCGCGTATAATGAACGTCCGGGTGAGGCCAGCAGACCGCTTTCTGCCACAGCCTCGGGGTTTGTGCCTTCCAGTGGGGCAGGTGCCTTGCTGCTGGAATCCCTGGATAGCGCCCTTGAACGCAACGCCACCATTTATGGGGAATATCTGGGTGGGGCGGCAAACTGTGGGGGGCAGCGCAATGGAGGCAGCATGACGGCCTCCAACGATGAGGCAGTACAACGCTGCATTTCTGAAGCCCTGTTGGATTCTGGGGTTGCCCCAGGGGCTGTCGATGCCATAAATGGGCACCTGACCGCCACCACCAAAGATCCTGTGGAAGTGGACAACTGGTGCAAGGCGTTGGGCAGGAGCGGGTCTGACTTCCCCTATATCAACTCCTTCAAGGATGTTTTGGGCCATGGCCTGGCCGCTTCCGGTAGCATGGAATGTGTGGCAGCCATACTCCAGCTCCGCACGGGGGTATTCTTCGGAAATCGAAATGCAGAAGATCTTCACCCGGAAGTGGCAAAGCGGATCGACCCCGGAAAGGTCCCTTTCCTAAACGTCGATCTTGCCCCGGAGATTATCGCTAAAGCCAGTTTGGGTTTTGGAGATGTAAATGCATGTGTTATTTTTAAAAACTATAACCCGCACAAAACATGAGCAACCCCAACTATTTTCAGGAGCTCCTGAAGATCATATCACCATACCTGCCAGAGGATATACAGTCGTCCTCTGTGCAGTCCAACAGCCACCTGATCAATGACCTGAATATAAATTCATCGCATATGGTGGATATAGTGTTGGACGTGGAGGATCTCTATGACATCAGGCTGGAGGATACCGATATGCAGGAAATGCAAACCGTTTCCGACGCCATGCGAATCATACAGGAAAAGGTTGCAGGCTCCTAGGATATCAGGTCCGGCTTTTCATTTTTTCCTTCCGTTTGCGAAGTTGACGTTCCAGATCGCTGACCGACTCGGCTATGGAAGCCTCGAAACTTCCGTGGCTGGCCTCGGCAAAGAGTTGAGGCCCGGGAGCACTCAGGCGTATTTTACAGATCATCCCCGTCTTCGGGCTTGAAGTATTTTCCTTTTTGAACAGCACATCCGCCCGGATAATGAAATCATATTTATCCTGAAGTTTGTCGAGTTTTTTCGCTGCCATGATTTCCAGGCGATCGCTGGCTTTTACTTCATCGTACTGAAAGTTGATATCCATGCATTTGGTTTTTGGAAAAATACGTTGTGTATTACGAATATCCAAATTAAACGGGATCGGGAACATGACATTGATCAGGGCACATAGTAGGGCAGTGTTAATTTATCGTTAGGTCTTGATATACTGTGAATTGCGTGAATTTTGAATCCGGATATTTTGTAAATTTAGTATCCCTGAGCCCAAGTGCGAACGAAACCTATCCCAATGCCAGCCATTTCCCAGGATCCTTATCTTTCCAGTCAGCCACCTCGAAGTGAACAACTAAAGCGGCTCAGGCAATTGGGCGTCCATTTGAAACGCTTCTTATCGAGTTACTGCTGCGAACCCCGGACCAGGGATCGGTTCCAGAAACGGGAGGCCCTGAAAGATCGGCTGAGGGCTTGGGAAAACAAATGCAGGCAGCTGGCCCAGCGGGACGGGCAGGATTCAATGTCGGCAAGGATGAGGGAGGAAATGGCCAACCTGAATCGTGAATTTAAACAACTTGAAACACAAGTATATAATTACCTCCGGGATTCTACTGCGTAGTCGCTTCGGATGCTTCCTCTTTTTCCGGAATATAAATTGAGGCCAGGATACCCCCGCCCAGGGAAACCACAATTATAGAGAGCGACAACCACTCTGGGATATGCACATGGTGGGAGAGCAGCATTTTAACGCCCACAAAAGCGAGAATAACCACCAGGCTGTAGTTGATGAAGCGGAATTTGGCCAGCATGCGGGAGATCAGGAAATACATGGATCGAAGCCCAAGGATGGCCAGTATATTTGAACTGAAGACAATAAAGGGGTCTGCCGTGATGGCGAGGATGGCCGGAATGCTGTCCAGGGCGAATAAGATGTCCGTGAGCTCAATGATGATCAACGCCACAAATAGGGGCGTGGCCGCATTGATACCGAGTCGTCTTACAAAAAAGTGGTTCCCATCCAGATGCGTGGTTATGGGAAAGACTTTGGTAATCTGCTTGAAAACAATCGATTCTTTGGGATTGAACTCATGCTCGTCCGCCCGCAACATCCTGAATGCCGTATAGAGGAGAAAGACGCCGAAAACATAAATGATCCAGTCGATCTTGTTGATCAGGGCAACCCCGAAAAGGATCATCAGGGCCCTGAAAACAATAGCGCCCAGGATTCCCCAAAAGAGGACCCTGTGCTGATAGATGGGAGGGATGGCAAATGCCGAGAAAATCACCGCGATCACAAAGACATTGTCAATACTCAGGGAAAGCTCGATCAAATACCCGGTGATATACTTCAGGACAGCCGTGCCAGGGGTCAGGTTAGTAGGGTTCTCCACGAGATTGGAGCTGAAGAGCCAGTAAATTACCCCGCTAAAGCTCAGGGCCACCGTGACCCAGATAGCCGTCCAGGTGGCAGCCTCTTTGGAGCGGATAACGTGGTCGTTCTTATGGAAAACACCGAGATCAAGAGCCAGGAAGACAATGATTATAGCAATAAAGATGATCCAGATCCACATGGATGGCCTTGTATTTTGGGTAAAGATAAGAATCGAAATGGATCAAAAAAGGAACCAAAAGCACCCTTTATCACCCTGTCTTCCATAAGCCTTTAAGGTAAAAAAAACTACCATAACAAGCACCTAATATTGCTCCTTTAACGCTAAATTCTTCTTATCCGGGATCTGGTGTCATGATTTGGCTGACCTACGGAGGGCTCCCTGCCGGAGCCTGTACTGGCTGTAGGCCAATAATGCCAGTGAGACCAGCCCGCAAATGGTAAACCCGAGAAACATCGGATATGCGGTCTGCTGAACGTAACTGCCAATCCAGGAACTCAGGGCCACAGAAAAAATTGTTGCCAGAAAACCCGTAATAGCCGTCCCAAGGCCTGCAATGTGGCCCAGGGGTTCCATAGCCATGGCGCGAAGATTCCCGAAGAGGAAACCAATCGCAAAAAACTGAAGGCAGAGGAAAAGCATCAGCACCCCCACGGACGGATTGGGCCGGCCCTGGAAGATCATGACATACACAAGGCCTATGAGGGTAAAACCAATCAGGGATACTGCAATGAGTTTGCGCATTCCCAACCGAACGACCAGGGAGCCGTTCAAAAAGGTGGCCGTGCCGATGGTTATCGCAAGGGCGGCAAAAAGGTAGGGAAACAGCTCTTCGGCCTGGTACTGCACCTCAAAGATGAGCTGGGAGGTGCTTAAATAAACCAGGAATGATCCGGTGATCAAACCCCAGATCATTGTAAAGATGAGGGTTCTCCGATACTGAAGCACTTCTTTGAAGCCACGGATCAATACAATAGGGCGGAATGTGGTCCGGTCCTTTATTTGTAATGTTTCCGGTTGTCTTAACCAGAACCAGCCGGCTACCAAAAGCCCGAAAACCACCTGAAAGTAGAAGATCGCTTTCCAGCCATAGAGGTCAAGGATTCCCTTGCCCAGGGTAGGAGCTATGACCGGCACCAGAATGAATACCACCGTCACAAAGGACATGATTCTGGCCATAAAATCCCCACTGAACTTGTCCCGGATCATGGCGATACTGATGGTCCTGGGCGCGGAAAGGGCAACTCCCTGAAGAAACCTTCCCAGGATCATCCAGGAGAGGCTTTCCGAAACCACGCAAAGCCAACTGGCCAGGATAAATAGGCCAAAGCCGATATAGACCACGGGCTTTCGGCCCACGCTGTCAGATATTGGCCCGAACAGCAGTGGACCGGTACCCGCCCCCAAAAAGAACAGGGTGACCAGCCACTGATTTTTAGAGGGATCCGTGTTCCCTACGGCGATCCCGATCAGGTCCAGGGCGGGCAGAAGGGCATCCAATGCCAGGGCCACCGAAGACATCAGGGCTGCCATCAGGATGATAAATTCCAGTTGACCTTGGTTTTGATTCCGCATCTGGCAAAAGTACACGAATAATGGGGACTCCCTTCTTTTGAGATTCCTCATTATCGTATCTTTATAGGGAATTAAGCGAGGTATGAAAATCAGAATAGAAGACAACTCCGTGCGCCTTCGCCTCAGAAGGTCTGAAGTGGATCACCTGGCCAAAGGGGGTTCACTAAAGTCGAGCACTGTTTTATCCAATGGCCTTTTTGAATATGCCATTGAGTCCAGCACGGAGATATCAGATCTTACGGCTGGATTCTCAGCCGGGTGTATTACCGTCCGAGTCCCAGAAGCCTGGATAAAGGAATGGCCGGATTCATCTAAGGTTGGGTTTGAAACACGAAAGCTCTTCAATGGTGCAGAGCTGCATCTGCTGGTTGAAAAGGATTTTGTCTGCCTGGACCGCAACCTGGAAGACCAGGAAGATCAGTACCCGCATCCGAAACAGGGTACGCTCTAAGACTTCAGCATTACCGTGATGATATGGCCGCATCAGGGGATATACCCAATGGCTTTGTTACAATTCCCCGGAGCAGGGGAGAGGCTTACCTCTGCCTAGGGCGCTATATAAACCCGGTAGGTCAGCTTCACGCCGAACAGAAAACCATCTTGTATGGAAGCATTTAAAGGGGTGCGGGGGTCGTTGAAGAAAAAATTCGCGATCGAGACCCCTGCGGTGTCATCCCTGTCATACACCCTATAGGAGCGAAAGAAGGAGTAACCACCCCGGATGGCCACCAACAGGGATTTGCTTACTCCAAATTGCAGATAGGCCTGCAGATCGTTGGAGATGCGCTGCACATAGGCTTGCCCGAACTGTGTATTCTCAATATCGTGGGTGGATCCCAGCCCGTCGAAGTAGAGTCCCAGCCGTGTCCGGTCGGAGAGGCGAAAGTTCAAATCCCCCCGGGAGGGCAGAAAAAGGCGGATTTCCCACAGGTCGTCAGGATTCCGGTGATAAAATCCGAGCAGGGGCACAAACATCCACCCATAGGATTCTTCACTGAAATACACCCCAAAACTGTAGGAGGTATGCTCGGCTTTCTGTTTTTCAAACAATTGCAGGGTAGCGATTTGAAAACCGTCCCTGGGCGCCTGGAAGGACGAAGAGACCCGTGGAATGAGATAGTGCGTGCCTGACCATTGCTTTCCATAGGCTATGCGGGCCCCCAGCTGCAGAGATATAGAGTAGAGACCTGTGCTTTCCGCACTTGCAGGATCCAGGCGCAGGCGATTGGTGAAGGCATTAAGGCCTGTCAGCCACACCGGACCCCTGGCAGTGGGAAAGGGGAGGGTCAGATTCAGGGCCGCATTCTGCACTGGGGTCTTCGCGTTGTTCGCCTCATAGGCGGTCTCCGGGCTATACCCGTAAGTGACCGAAAGAACGTCCACATAGTCTTGGGACTGCCCGGCCAATGCAACACAGAGGATCCCGACAAAACTGAATAAAGAACGTAACAAGGGGTTGGTTTTTATGTAATATACTACATATTGCTGATCCTATATCTTTTGATATCCAGGGATTCAGTTAGCGCTTTCAGGTATACCGGGATCATTTGTAACATATTAATCTGCATGGCGTCACATATAAAACTGCGATCAAACCTTTACAAATGAGACCTATTTCTAATACTATACTTTGCTATCTTTTACTCGTTTCCACCCTGTGTAATGCCCAAACCTTTACGGCTAAACAGTGGCAGGACGACCTTTTGCACCTGCAAAAAACAGTACATAAGGAGTATCCTTTCCTCTTTAAAAAAATTACCCAGGAGGCCTTTGACGCCTCCGTGGATGAATTGTATGCCCAGATACCCAAAATGGAAGAGCATGAAGTGCTGGTCGGATTTTCCAGACTGGTGGCCTCTTTCGGTTACGGGCATACCAGCCTGGGATATTGGGAGGGAAAGGTGCCCTACCACCAACTACCGGTCGTTCTGTACCATTATGATGATGGCGTCTACCTGCAGGGGGTTCACAAAAAATACGAACACCTTGCCGGCTCCCGCTTGGTGGCGATTGAGGACACCCCGGTGGAGACCGCGCTGGAGCTGATGCGCCCTGTTGTGCCCGCCGAGAATGAGATGTTTGTAAAGGCCTACGGGATCCACTACCTGACCTTTCCGGAATTTCTGCATGCACAGGGCGTTATTCCATCATTAAAAATGGATGTCAGGCTGACCCTTGAAAAGGAGGGTCAGGTATTCCAGGAAACCCTGTCCGCAGTGCCTTCAGAGCGATTCCCAAGGCAATACGGCATGGTTGTGCCAGGGGAGGAGTGGGTGGAATCCCGGGATCTGTCTGAGACACCACTCTATCTTAAACACCTGGATCGCATCTATTACTACGAGTACCTGCCCGAATACAAGACCTTGTACGTGCGACAGAGCCAGATACAGGATGAAGAGGAAGAGGACATCCCGACCTTTTACAAGAAAGTCTTTGATTTCATTGAGCAGAACGACGTGGAAAAATTAGTCCTGGATGTCCGCCTGAACGGAGGGGGAAACAACTACAAGAACAAGCCGGTGGTCACAGGGATTATAAGGGCCGAAAAGATCAATAAACCCGGAAAATTCATAGTCATCATCGGGAGGCGCACCTTTTCAGCCTGTCAAAACCTGGTCAACGAACTGAGCAATTATACCAATGCCGTCTTTGTTGGGGAGCCCACGGCTGAAAACATCAACTTCTATGGGGACAACCGTCCGGAAACGCTTCCCAACACGGGGATCAATGCGTATTTATCCTTTGCCTGGTGGCAGGACAAGCCTCAATGGGAAAATGGCCCCTGGACTACGCCACACCTGTCAACGGGCATGACCTTTGAACAGTATCAGACCAATCAGGATCCTGCCCTGGAGGCAGCGCTTGCTTTCAATGACAGTACCTTTATATTAAATCCGATGGACTACCTCACCCAGCTGTTCACCACCGGACAGGTAGAGAAGGTGCAATCAGAGGCTGCCCGGATGATCAACGACCCGAATTATGCGTTTTTTGATTTTAAAGCAGCGTTTGATAAAGCAGGTTCTAACCTACTGCATAGCAATAGATTAAAAGAATCTGCGTTTGTATATAAAATGACTTCTGAATTCTATCCCGATTCCCCGCATATCTGGAACCAGCTGGCTAAGGTTCAATGGAAAATGGGGGATGGGGAAGGAGCCAAAAAAGCGCTTGAAAAGGTCCTGGTTTTGGATCCTGATGGAGATGAAGGACAGCTCGCCAGGGAGCTTCTCGCAACCATTAAAAAGGAAGGATAGGGTCCTTATCACCCCTGGCTGTTCATTGTAAATTTCCATACCTTAGGAGGAAATGGCCTAGATATGAAAGCTAAGGCAGCAGGGATAGCCCTTTTCGTTTTGCTGGTTCTGAACGGATGTGGTTCGGCCAGGGAGCCCATTTCCAATGCGGAATGGGATCGTTTGGAACGAATTGTCACTGAACGGAATTTTAACATTGAGGCCCAATGGGCGGAACCTTTACCTGACAACAGCCTGAACAACCTGGCCAATGCCGGGTTGTTGCCGCCAGGCAGTACCGCCAGCCGGATCAACCTGATTGGAAATGCCAATTACCTGAACATGAAAGGGGATTCAGTCAAAACCCAGCTCCCGTACTGGGGCGAACGGCAAACCGTCCAGGCTTACGGCCGTACCGAAGGGATATCTTTTAGCGGGCTGGCGGAGGACATCCGAAGCAGCAAGAATGAAAAACAGCAGTACTACGACCTGGATTTTAACCTGCGCAACAAATCCGAGTTACTGCAGTGCACCCTGCGGTTCTATGCGGGTAAGCGTGTTTTGATCACGGTACAGAGCAACCAAAGGAACCAGATCCGCTACGACGCTATCTTTACTGAAGTGTCAGATGAATAAAACCGCCTATGCAGGCAAGGGCAAAGCCAAATTCCTTAGATTTGTAGGAGTGAGGCAACGCTTCGCCAATTTCATTGAAGTAGTGATTTTAAGGCACAATAAATAAGAATATGAAAGGATTTGTACTAAAAAGCATGGCTGTAACGGCTTTTATGGCTTTGACAATACTGCTGGGTGGCTGCGGCGCTACTCAGGAACCGCTGTCTGCAGAACAATGGGGCAAGATGGAAAAAGTAGTAACCTCCCAGAATTTTGTCTTTGTGGCCCGGTTTGCGGAACCCATTGGAGATGCGGTTAACCAGATAGACCTGACGGGAAGGGTAAATTATATGTCCCTGCAGGGAGATCAGGTGAAAATGGAACTCCCGTATTTCGGGACCCGACAAGTTGCAAACATGAGTGGAGACCGTGGATTGCGCTTTGAAACTACGGCAACGGATATCTCCACCAGGAAAAACGAGAAGCAGAACCACTACGATATGAACTTCAAAGCCCGCGACAGATCCGAAAGCTTTTCATGCAATTTGCGGGTGTACTCCGGGTTGTTGGCCGTACTTACCATCAACAGTAGCCAACGCAATTCCATTATGTATACGGGGGAATTAAGGCCCATTGACTAATAGGGGCTGTCTTGATAGGTCTATTTTCTATTTGACATAATATAAATTATAGAACAAAGGAGTCATATTAACTACGATTACCGCTCACAATACGGAAAACCTATGATTAAGGCTTTTAGCAAGGCGTTGAAATCTGAGCAGCAGTTGAACGGTTTGCTAATATCTGTGCCCTCCCCGGAATTAGTGGAAATAGTTTCAGCCGCTGGTTTTGACTGGTTGTTTTTTGATTTAGAACATTCTGCAATGGGTTTTGAAACCCTACAAAATTTGCTGAGGTGTGTTAAAGATCCCTGTTTTGCTGCAGTACGCGTGCCGGAAGCCACATACGCCCACGTGGCCAAGGCGCTTGACGCTGGCGCGGAAGCCGTTATTTTTCCAAGGATTTCCACCGTAGAACAAGCGAGGAATGCCGTTTTAATGTGCAAATACCCTCCTGTGGGTAACAGGGGCGTCGGATTGAGCAGAGCTCAGGGATATGGGAATGAATTTTCAGAGTACCTGCAGGTGGCCAACGAAAGGGTGGCTTGCATCCTGCAGATAGAAGACGAGCAAGGCGCAAAGAATGCACGTCAAATTTCTGAGGTGGAAGGTGTTGACGCCCTTTTCGTGGGGCCATATGATTTATCAATGAGCATGGGGATTCCAGGAGAAGTCACTCATGAACGCATTGATAAGATCATTCGCGATCTGGCTGAAATTAAATCAAGGGAATTAGGACTTGGAATATTTACCACGGATTTGTCATCCCTCAGGGAATATTCAAACCTTGGCTATAATCTGCTTGCATGTGGCATTGATACAAATTTGCTCAATACCGGGGCAAGACAACTTATCAGTGCAGTCAAAAACTCCCTGAACTGAATGCCACTTTGCTTCTAATGGCTGCCCGATGCCTTCTAAAAGCCCTCTGATGGTTTAAGAACGAAAAAGAGAATTCAACAGCAAGATGGAAAAGAGCTTAAACAATGTAACGCTCAACTCCCTGCCAACGGGCTCCCGAAGATCCCCACGGCCAGCTCAGCCCAGATCAGAAGGAATACCAGAAGCAGTATCAGGATATAGGCGAATCTTTTTTGAGCACTGGCGGTTCGCCTGAGGAAAAAGCTCATACCGAAACCCACCGATAGCAACAATAAGCCCATAACCACAAAATCACCTGGAGACCAATTTACCTGATCGCTGAATTGCATCGCAATGAGTGGGATCAACAGAAGGGACAGGGACGCAATGGGCAATACATAAGCATTTCTGGTCATGGCGGGTATGTTTTAACACGTATCTTCCTCTAAATTAATAAATTTTGGAAGCTAATACAGATTAAGCTGCTGATAAAAGGTATACCGCAACTTCCATTTATCTTGTTCTTTAAACAAGAAAAAAATTGGGACAGCGTCATCCCCCAACTGTCGAAAGACCGCTACATCCTTGAAAACAATGGGCCTGGAGATCTCGATGGCGCGGTCATCACGATTGCGGGAAACCGCCATACTGGTGAGTTTTTCCGGGTCGAGCACTTCCCTTTCGGATTCCCCGATGCGGGAGCGAATACTATCGAGGTCGGCTTGGGTCACCATCGCCCTGAACGATTCCTCCGTAATGCTGGAGGGGTGATGGACCCCCTCGAAGATGGAGTCATACACCAATAACTGCTCCCAAGCAGGTTCTACCATCGTTTTATAGTAGATACGGTTCTGGTCATTGACATCCCGGTAATAATCGTTCAGGACATCATACCACGCTTCATGTTCGGCCTCTGTTTGGGTGTTTTGCTTAGAGGCACATGAACCCACCATCGCTCCGAGCAATCCGAGAGAACAAAGGGCAAGTATTGTTGTTCGCATAAATCCTTAAAACGTAGTGTTTTTCTAATGTAAGAAATTTAAGCGTATTCAATGATGGCTTGAATGAATCTGCCCAAAGTAAGGGATGTCCTCATATCATTTCCATTTAAGGGAATTTCTCATTCCTTTTCCACCGAAAGGTTTGCTCGTATGTCCTTGAGGGCAGCGGTCCAGTCTACATTGCAGATGCCCCCTTCCCTGGCTCCCCATTTCCAGGCTACTTTTAGCATCATGGCCGCAGATACCGGGTCATTTATCAGGGAGTCTCGCAGCTCAAAGTATTCAAAAAGCGCTGAGGATTGCTCATTGATAAACGTTATATGTGCTGTATTGTCCATGGAGCCGTATTTTTGAATAGCGCGGTTCTCTATGCAGTCGTAAAAATCCGTCATTTCCTTCTCAGAGGCATTCTGCAATGTCTTAGCTTCTTCATTCAGCTCCTGGCCAAAGGTGGTGGTAAGCGTTGTCAAAAGGACCAGGAAAAAAAGGAGGGATCGTATCAAAGGGTTCCGATTAATATGTATGATTTTCCATAAAGTTATAAAACATTGGCCTTCTCCCCTGCCCTACTACCTGTTTTTGATCTGAAGTCGGAGGCGGAGATTCAAAATTCGAAAGGCTTTAAAGTTCAGACAGTACCTGGGAGCCCAGAACCTCCCGTCCTTGTGATGCGAATTCTTTGCTTATCTTGTAGGTTGAATGGATCCGTTTTCCACGGCTTTATTAACGCTAAATTCTTAAAACCCTGGATTATTTATGAAAGCACATTCCTTTTTTGATCTGACCAATAAAACTGCAATTGTCACAGGCGGCGGTAACGGAATAGGCAGGAGTGCATGTGAAACCCTGGCTGCATTTGGGGCGAATGTTGTGGTTTCCGATCTCCGGCCAGAGGATGCCGAAAAGGTGTGCCACGGCATCAAAGCGCATGGTGGCAATGCCATTGCAGCTTCCTGCAACGTCACCGTCGATGAGGACCTGAAAAACCTTGTAAATAATGCCCTGGAAACCTTTGGAAGCATTGATATCCTTGTGAACAATGCCGGAGGCGGAGGAGCAGGAAGGGAGAATCCCTTTAAAATCACCCTGGAAGACTTTAAATGGGTCTTTCAGCTTAATGTTTTCAGCGCCTGGCGCTTGTCCCAGCTGTGCGCCCCGGAAATGAAAAAGGGCGGCTATGGTTCAATAGTCAATATTACGTCCATGGCCTCTATCAACAAAAGCCCCAATATTAGCGCCTATGCCAGTTCTAAAGCAGCACTAAATCATATGACGGCCAATCTGGCGCATGATTACGGGCCCTTTGGGATCCGGGTAAACGCCGTTGGGCCGGGAGCTACCAAAACCCAGGCCCTGGCAAAGGTCCTGACTCCGGAGATCGAATCAAAAATGCTGTCAGGAACCCCGATCAAACGGCTGGGCGAGGTTGAGGATATAGCCGGGGCTATCCTTTATTTCGCAGCTCCGGTATCCGAATGGGTAAGCGGCCAGGTCCTGTTTGTAAACGGAGGGGGAGTACAAACGCTCGACTAATATCTGTGGCAGCGAAGATGTCACATGACCTCACCCCGTTTCATCCATGTAAATTGATAAAACCCCCTAAGGTATTCCGGACCAGGGCATATCCATAGGAAGGATTTCACCTTTTTTATGTATTTTGAATGGCCTCAACCATAAGAGAAATGAAGATAACTCGAGGAAAATTCAGCATTGCCATCTGGCTGGCTGGCTTCCTTTTAGGTCTTAGCCTTCAAGGGCTTCAGAGTCAGGAAGTAAAGGACTCGATTTCGACCCAGAGGGATACCCTTCCGGTTCCGGCGGGTATACCTTATAACGAGATCCTTATTGAAGCAGGGGAATCCCGCATTCAGGCGATCCGTATCACCGAATCCCTGATCAGCCCGGAAAGGATTACCGCTGAGAACAAGCGCAATGACTCTCTCCTTGTACTTATTGATAGTGCACTCTCGCGAACTGCCAATATTGATTACCGGCAGCAGAGCCAGCGATTTCTAACCAATGAAAGGAATTACTGGAAAACCGCCAACGACCACATTAAATCTCAGAAAAACAGGTTATCTGAATTGATTCGAAGCCTGCAAGACCAGCAGGGACAATTGCAGTCGGAACTTGGGAGATGGGAAAGAACACAGCAACAAGAAGACTCCTCCTACACCTATGACAACATTTCCAGGGTTATTGATACCACCCTGACTACCCTGGGGGGAGTCGCCTCCCAAATTGAAGGTCGCACCGAACTGCTCATTGCTCCCCTTAACCGCACCATCCGCACTGAAGTGGAAGTGGAATTGTTGATGGAGAAGATTAAAGAGGCCCTCCTTGAAAAAACATCACTGACATTTTCCAGGAAATCACCACCCCTTTTCACCAGTGGATCCTCAATGAGGTCCTGGTCTCAAATGCGCAGCATTATAAAGGAATCCCTCCGGTCAGAATGGAATGCCGTTGTTTTCCATTTTGAACAAAACAAAAACACCTATATCATTTTCCTGATTTTTGTAATAGGCATCATGGCGCTTTTTTCCTGGTTAAAAACCCGTTTAAAGCTCCTGAAGGATGAAAACCTGACCTATTACCAATCCACCTTAAAACTAATTTTGCAGCGCCCGGTATCGGCAGGCCTGCTCTTTGGCCTTTTCTTTTCGGTAGCCTTCTTTCCCGTACGTCCGCCATTGCTCCTCGACCTGATCATACTCTTGCTGCTGCTGCCACTCATGGATATTGGTCTGAAGCTTAGCGCCAGGCGTGTGCATGCTTACCTGTGGAGTTTTGCAGTATTGTTGCTGTTGATTTTGGGAATGCGCCTGATCCCGGCAGATACTTCCCTGCATCGCTATGCGCTTCCGGTCCTGGGCGTTCTGGAGTTGATCATGCTTTACAGGCTGTACAAGCACCCTGATATCCTGCTGTTGCCCACGCGCACCCTGACCGGATTTGTGCGTCTTCTCGTGATGCTCCACTTGTTGCTGGTTTCGATTGGGTTGGTCCTGAGCGTTTTGGGTTATACCTCGTTTGCGCGGATTGTAATGGAGTCCTTCCTCACCAACACCCTGGTGGGCGTGCTGCTTTTCATTTGTTCCATAATCCTGATTGGCGGCCTTCAATTTTTAATCAGCAGTCAATATATGGACAGGTTCCACGTGATACGGGACAATGAGGAATATTTGAAGGATCTCGTCTCGAGGATGGTGGTGATCGGAGTTACCCTTTTCTGGCTTGATGCCATCCTGAGGATCTTCTATTTAAAGAATGCGGTTTATGCATTTGGCAGGGAGGTATTCACCCGGGAGCTTTCCCTGGGTTCCATGTCCTTTTCTCTTGGAAAGATCCTGCTTTTTTTCATCATCATATGGGTTTCCATAATCCTCTCGAGAGTCATTAAAATGGTCCTCAGAAAAGATGTCCTGGACAAACTTGCCCTAAAAAAAGGGATCCCCAGAATGATTACCGCAATCACGCAATTTTCCCTGATTACCATAGGGTTTCTTATGGCCGTCCGGTCCATTGGCATGCCGTTGGACCAGCTGACCATCATATTCAGTGCTTTCAGTGTGGGTATTGGTTTTGGATTGCAAAACATCTTCAACAACCTGGTCTCCGGGGTGATTCTGCTATTTGAGCGAGAGGTACAGATTGGTGACATTATTGAAGTGGGAAATTTGATGGGCAAAGTACAGTCCATGGGGATCCGTTCCAGTCATATCAGGACCTTTGAGGGGGCAGAAGTGATCGTGCCCAATGGCCAGCTCATCTCCAAGGAAGTAGTGGACTGGACCCTTTCAGATAAATCCAGGCGAATTGAAATTATCTCGGGGGTCGCCTATGGATCGGATGTGCACCTGGTAAAAAAGCTGCTTATGGAGGTGATTAATTCGCATCCGGACATTAAACCCGAGCCGGAGCCCCTGGTCCTCTTTAACGCTATGGGGGAAAGTTCCCTGGACTTCAGGTTGCTTTTCTGGACCGACCAATTCGATCAATGGCTGCGCATTCGCAGCGAGGTAATCTTCGCCATCCACGATACACTCTACGAGAACAACATCAGTATCCCGTTCCCTCAAAGAGATCTGCATATAAAGTCCGCGGACCCGCAAATATTCCGTCAAAAGGAAAAGGAGTAGGCTACCAAACACTATTCTGGACTGCAGAACACAGATTCCCTGGGGGGGGGGCGCAGCTGGGGGTTCTTCCAAAATGTCCTGGACCCCGGTTTGCCTTTTTAATACTTAGTTTTTGGTTAGAAGATATTCAGCCACCGCTTCGTAGGCAGGAAGCGAATAGGGATCAATTACGGCATTCTTTGCACTGGGATGGGAAGCGAAACGGACCAGCACCATCTCTGCCATGGGGTCGATATAAATGGTCTGACCATGCACCCCCCTGGCGGCAAAAGCCCCTCGCTCATTGTGGGTCATCCACCACATATTCCGATAGCTCCAGTCTTTTAGCTTGCCGTAAACGCTTTGCGAAAAGGCTTCCTGGCTCCCCCCCTTTCGGATATCATCGATCAGTGCGGACGGAAGGACCTGACGGTTGTTGAACCAGCCATTATTCCGGATCATTTCACCAAACATGGCCATATCCCGCATATTGGCGCTGAAACCCCCTCCTGCGAATGCGATACCAGATCCATCCACCTGGTAGTATCCGTCATATCGCGCACCCATAGGTTTCCATATCCTTTCGGACAGCAGCTGGGGAATGCTCTTCCCACTGACCCTGGAAACGATCCATCCCATAACGTCCGTATTAACGGTTTTGTACCCAAACACTTGTCCGTGGGTTCCATCCTTTTGTACCGTTACCGCATAGTCGTAGTAGTTATTGGGACCTGAATACTCCTTTGGTTTGGGGAACGGATTTCCTGCAGCCGAAAACGTCCAAATTTCTGCATTGGGATCCGAGTAATCCTCACTGAATTTCAAGGCAGTGGTCATATCGAGGATTTGACGGATGGTTGCATCTCCAAAAGCAGAACTTTTCAGTTCAGGCACATAGTGGGATGCGGCCATGTCTTCATCCAGCATTCCTTCCACGACCATTAACGCTCCAAGGGTTCCCGTAAAGGTCTTGCTCACGGACATGGCGGCATGAAGACCTTCCGGTTTTAGTGCCCCAAAGTATTTTTCATAGATGATTTTACCTTTGTGAAGGATGAGTATGCCATCCGTGTAATTTTTATTCAGGGAGGCGGACCAGCTCATGGATTCCCGTTCCCCCTGAGGCACAAAAGTCAGTTCATCGATCACAGGATCCAGCTCCACCGCAAAGGAATAACGGTCTTCCTGCGCTGCAGGAACATTTACGGTAGGCATGAATTGCCGCATGTGGCAGACACTGTATCGGAGGGCGGGAAACTTGAAGAAACTTCCATCCACAGCAGAAATTGTTTTCTCAGTCGCAGGGGGAAACCCCTTCATCCACCCCATTTTCTGAGGCTCGGATTCCGGGGCTGTGAGATTATTATCCTGAGCCGCTACTGCCCCTACTGACAGCAGCAATAGCATTGTTGCGCAATTTTTTATCATGATTCCTTTTTTTTAATTTTTCCTGCCTGGAAGTGTTGCTGATTCAATGGATATGGTGCATTCAAAATTTATTTTTTTCGGGATTTTTCAGCCTTTTTCCCAGTAACATAACCCAGGTAGAAAGGCACCACAAGCACGATGATCAGGGCCAGGATAAAATAGAACAGGGCGCTTTTCCACATTCGGTGGACTTCGGCAAAAGCGTTTTTAATCCCGATATTGGCAATCTCCCGGGCTTCCTGGCCCAGGGCCAGACGTTCCCGAAGGATCAATGTATCAAGGGCGACCCGTTCCCGCATGATGATCAGATCAAGGGCGGCCCGTTCACGGGAAAGGCCTATCATGGTCCGCTCAATCCCTGCATTCAACTCTGTAAAAATGGGATATACCGAGTTCCTGAAGTTTTCGATGGCCTCGGAGAGGATTTCCGGTGAATTTGACGCCACGTCAGCCAGCCTTTCCAATTCATATTCCACAGACGCAAGTCGTACTTCCAGGGGAACGGAGTCCAGCCCCTGATCCTTTAGAAAATAGTTGGTCTGCCACGCCAGTTTCTTGCCTGCCACATCCGTGCCAAAATCAAAACGGTTGGTCGCATCGGCCACCACCTCGGAAAGCGTGCCTACGGTCTTTACCGCGGTACTGTCGGGAAGTTCCTTGAACGACAGATAAGACTCCCGGATGGGGGTATGTCGAAATTCATTTTCAAGCCCCAACGGGTGTTCCCGTGCATAGCGCTCCACAAATTCCTTGTATTGGGGAAATTCCTTTTTGTTCAGGACTGTGGCCGCAATACCCTCTACCCTCCTGGCATTTTCTTCAACCGCAGCCATGGCCACCGGGCCCCAGGGCCCGAGGATGGTATCGGCTGCAGAGGGAATAAACAGATTCCGCATCTCCTCCATATAGGACCAGGTGTCCACAAGGGCAACACGGGGAAGGGTCTGAAAACTGACTTTGCTCAGGGCCGTTGCGGTCTGGATTTTCCACTGCAGGGCGTTCTTCTGTATCTCGTTCCGGCCCTCAGCCTCTTCCATGATGCTGTCTGCCGCAATCTCGGTTCGGAGGAGCGCTTCTTCCGCAAAAGCCTGGATCAACAACCGGGTATTGAGGTCATTCACGGACAGGGGCTGCTGCTCGCTTTCGATCTTCACCAGGGAGCACGAACTAATGATCAGGAGGACTCCCATTGCGGCCAGCAGTTTGCTCCATCGCTTCGCCTGACGTAATTTTTTAACTGGTATTTTCTTAGAGTCAATTTGTGGTCTAAACATCTTCTGCCACTGGATTTTTGGGTTAATAGATCATTCGACAAAAGGCCACCAAATAGTGGTGCTTGAGAAATGCCTGTTCTGCGTTCCCAAAAATACTGAAATATGATATTAGATATCATCCGGGAGGTACTGATTCTTATGACCCCCCTCCAAAATATTGCCTAAAAGAGAAGATAGGTTTTGGGGCAAGCTGCCGAAGGAAAAAAACCCAAATCGCAATGAAATAATACATGTCCTGAATTGAAAAACCCGGCATAGTATAGCCGGGCTAAGTTCACTTCATGCTTAATTTTACAGAAGCCTCAATTGGCATCCACCACTTTCCCCGAGCCTTCAATACTGGCCTCCATTGTGGGGTTTCCCCTGTAGTAAACATTACCACTTCCTTCTATAAGAACTTTCATGGATTCCGTGCAATGCAATTCTGCATTCCCGGATCCGATCAATGTCACGTCAGCCTCGAGTACCTCAAAGTCAAAAGCCTTGAGATCCCCGCTGCCCTCGTTGACCAGGGTCAGGGAATTGGCCTTGCCCAACAAGGTTACGCTGCCAGTCCCGGAATTGGTCACAGTAAAGATTTCAGCCCCTTTTAGGGCCCTTGCCGTGATCCCACCTGTGCCTGTATCAACGCATAAAACGCCCATACAGGCAATCCCTTACCGGATACTTCCGCTTATCATACCGCTTCCAATTCCCTGACCACTTGTTGCTGCACATGCGCAGGCACCGGCTCAAAGGAAAAGAATTCGGATTGGAAGGTGGCCTTGCCCTGTGTTAGCGATCGCAGATCGGAAGAATAGCCATAGAGCTCCGCCTGAGGCGTAGCGCATTTAAGGATCTGATAGTTATCCAGGCTTTCAATCCCCTGTATGACTGACCTGCGGGACTGCAAATCCGTCATGATATTGCCCACCATCTCCTCAGGGACCTTGACCGTAAGCTGCTGAATAGGTTCCAGCAATTGTGGCTTGGCATTCATAAAGGCATCCTTGAATGCATGGGAACCGGCAATTTTGAAGGAAATGTCATTGGAATCCACCGAATGCATCTTGCCGTCATAGACCATGACGCGAACATCGCGGATATAGGATCCCGTAAGGGGACCAGCCTCCATGACCTCGAGAATACCTTTTTTGATCGAAGGCAGGTAGCGCAGGTCAATTACCCCCCCTACGATGCAATTGTAAAAAACGAGCTTCCCACCCCAGGGCAACTCAATTTCTTCTTTCCCCCGGATATTGAACCCCTCAGGTTCCGGCATGCCTTCGTGCCAGGGCTCGATCTTCAGGTGTACCTGGGCAAACTGCCCCGCCCCACCGGATTGTTTTTTATGCCGATAACTCGCGGTAGAGGATCGTTTTATGGTTTCCCGATAGGCAATTCTTGGCGCTTCCAGCACAACACTTACCCCATAAACGTGCTCCAACATCCATTCTATGGTAGAAAGATGCAGCTCCCCCTGGCAACCGAGGATCTGTTGTTTCAATTCATTGGAAAAGGAGACGGTTACCGTGGGATCCTGGCTGTGGATCTTCCGCAATGCATCACTCAGCTTTTCGTCTTCGTTCTGATTGACCGCGGAAATGGCCCTTCGGGTCCTGGGTTCAGGATACGCGATGGGTTTTATAGTCACATTTGCATTATGGGCATGAAGGGTGTCGTTCGTTTCGGTGCCTTTCAGTTTAAGGGTGGCCCCGATATCCCCCACCACAAGCTTATTTACGCCGGATCGTTTTTTGCCGTCCATGATAAATAGCTGGTTCAGGGTCTCCGTTTCCTCGTTTCTGGCATTAAATAGTTTGTCGTTCACCCTGACCTGACCGGATTTCACCTTAAAAAAGGTCACCTTCCCGACGTTTGGCATTTGTACGGTCTTAAAAACAAACAGGGTTGTGGGTGCCTCTTTCGCAGGAGCTACCGACTTCCCTTCCACGCTCTGTTCGGGTTTCAGATCGGCTGCTGCAGGAGCTACATTGTCGATAAAGCCCATAAGCCTGCCGCTGCCCATGTCCTTGAGCGCAGAAACACAAAATACCGGGAACAGCTCATGGTTGAGCATTCCGGCCTTTATCCCCTGCCGCATTTCATCCTCCGAGAGTGTCCCCTTTTCAAAGAAAAGCTCTAGAAGTTCCTCGTCGTTTTCAGCAGCTTTTTCCACCAGTTCATTGTGCAGCTCGTCTGCCAATTCCTTCTGGTCTTCCGGGATGGGGTGTTTTTCCGGCTTCCCCCCTTCCGGTCCGAATTTGTACATCTTCATTTTAAGCACATCAATAATGCATTGTGCGCCATCCAAGACCAGCGGATACTGCACTTTCACTGCATTATTGCCCACCAGCCCCTTGATCTCGTTGAAGCTTTCCTCGAAATCCGCATTCATATGATCGATCTGGTTGACCACAAAGAGGGTGGGTTTGTTGTACTTGTCTATATAATTCCAGATGATCTCCGTCCCGATCTCTACCCCGTGCTGCCCGTTGACCACGGTAACGATGGTATCCGCCACCCGGATGGAAGATAGGATTTCTCCGATAAAATCATCCAGACCCGGAGTGTCAATGATGTTGATCTTGTAATTGCGCCATTCGGTATGCAGCGGGGTCGCAAAGACCGAACTTCCACGCTCCTGTTCAATCTCGTGGTAATCCGATATCGTATTTCCATTCTCTACCGTCCCCCTGCGGTTGATGAGACCTGCTTCGAAGAGCATGGTTTCAGCCAGGGTGGTCTTCCCGCTGTTATGAGCGCCTACAAATACTATGTTCTTGATGTGTTTTTCGTCAAATACCTTCATGGGTTGTTTACTATTGGTTTGTGTGGAATCTCAGTAATTTAAGGATAAATATAGAAACCTCACACACCCAATAACATGACATTTCCCCATGTTCTGTACTGGCAGGAAAAAAAATTAAGATTCTTCTTTACAGCCGGGATTCGTTTAGGCTGGAAGGAGTCCCCTTATCGTGGGATCCGGCCATAGCAAGCCCCAACACACAGGATTTATATAACAAGACAGGATATCAGAAGTCGTATCTCTCTGGAAGTTTCAGGGGTCCTGAGATGGGGGATTTGTATTGGTAAGGCCGTCAGAGGAAGAATCTATCTGCCGTCCCTTTCGGAATCGCGCTTATCATCGAGGACAGCGAGTTTGTCATCTTTCCAGACCCCGTCTGCGATGACTTTACCGTCTTTTCCGTAGAAAACCCCTTCGCCACTGCGCTGGTTGTCTTCCCAGTGACCGACATATTTCTCCCCATTCGGCCAGTAATATGTACCCTCACCGTTGCGCTTGTCATCCCTAAAGGTTCCTTTGTAGTATTCGCCATCGGACCAGTAATAGGTCCCTTCCCCGTGCCGCTGGTTGTCCTTCCATTCACCTACGTACCGGCTCCCGGTGTTCAACAGGGCTACCCCATATCCATTGGCCTTGCCGTGTTTAACCTGGCCCACATAGTGCATTCGGCTACCCTTATTATTCGTAAAGGTGAGGTATTCCCCAAAGGATTTCTTAGCCAGTTGCCTGCGAAGGTGTTGAAGTTCTACCTGGGCCTTCTCAAGAGCAAAGCCCAGGGAATCTGCACTCGACTGGGCCCTGAAAGCAAGGTCCTGAGGAACCTGGACAGAATCGTGCTCCGCGGCTTGAGCGGCCTGGAGCGTTGCCATTTGGTTTTCATACCGCAGCCTGAGAAGCTCCTTTGCCAGGGCCACGCGCATTTCTATGCTGGCATCTTCACTGATTTCTGCCTCCGTGCTTTTGGCTTCATAGGCGTTGAGAGCCTCCTGATACCCACCCCGAAGCAGCACGGAGTCAATATCACTAAGTTGCTCCTGAATCGCCATTCTTTTTTCAATTTGGATCCGGGCGGCCTCAGTGGTTTTGAGCTCAGTCTTCAGCTTGTGGGAGCTGAATCCAAAAAACAGGGCAGCGGCAGTGGATACAAGGACCGAAAGGACCAGTATGGATTTAGAAGATGCTTTCCTCATGGGGCAAAATACTGTCTTTACAGTATCATGTACGTATTAATCGTCAAAATGGATCGCAGGAAGCTTATTTTTAACCTTTCTAAAGTCAGGGGAATAGTACATGTGGAACCGAAGGGTAAACTTTTGCTTGTAGACTGAACCATCCAGGATGTCCTGTCCGAAGGAATACATAAGCCCTCCTGCCAGGGTAAGACGGGGTGTAAGGACATACCCCAGAGTCGTGGTCAGGCGAAGATCTTCCATGGGACTGTCCACTACTACCTTACCGCTTTGCATGATAAGCTCGGCCTCCGGGGAAACATACAGGGTTTTGGGCTCGAATTTAGGTTTGTTGAGGGGAATCTTCATCCGGAACATATAGCGCCAACGGTTTCTGAACACATAAGGACTGTTTTCAGGGAAACCCTGTATCCAGCGATGTTCAATGCGAATCCGGTGATAGATCATTATGGAACCCAGCGGCTGGGCAAATTGATATTGATGCCAGATCCGGAATTCCGGGACAACGCTTCGGGCCGTGGAGTTCTCATCCGTATTGAAGTTAACCCGCAATACGCCACCCAGACTAACATTGAAATACTTTGAATAAATATATCCAATGGCATGGCGATTATAGATCTGGGCGATTTGTCCGGCAAAGGGAAAGTCCGAAGATTCTTCAAAACGGAAATGCGTTTGTGCATCCCAGAAAAGGCGATTGGAAATCCGTATATTGCCGTAGGTGTTCAGCCATAGGGCCGTTTTGGGGTCCTTGAACTCCGATTCCTCCTGAGCGCTCACGGGAACCATACAGCCGATCAGCAGGAACAAAAAGAGCCATTTATAATTTTTCGCGCGCCCTTTCATCATTGTGGATTGAGATTCTGTATGTCCAACCCAAACAATTCAAGTACAGCCAGAGGATCCTTTTCCCGCCTGAGTTTCCGTTCCAGCCTGGAAGTATCCTCCTCCCGCAATTCAAGGATTCGCTCATGCGCCTGAGGTATAATTTTGGCCAGAGCCCCTGCATTCGCACAACTTAGCTCGGTTTCAACGGTCTGGAGGAAGTAAGGGATCAGGGTCTTTCTATAGGCCCCGGTGATTCGTTTCTTAACTTCCTCATTCATGATGACGGCCATAAAGGGATTCCAGACGGCGTCCTGATACGCTTCCTTTACCTGGGCTTCCTGCTCTGGGAGGGGTGAAACTGCCAAAGCAAGTTTTTCCAGGTCCTCCAAACAGGCGGTCAGTTCCCTTGCTTTATCGAGTTTGGCCGCTGCATCTTCCATAGTGGCATACCGGCTCAGCTCCCCATCTGCTGTAGCCCTTATATTTATTAGGGCCTTCTGCACGCTCTTATCCGATACCTGCTCCAAAGAATCCAGCAGCTTATTCAGCCTGAGGTCCTGGGGGATCATTTGCTCCTCCAGGGATATCAGTTCCTGTTGTCGCCGGCTTTGGTTAAGCTTGTCGCCAAGGGAATTTTGAATGGAATCCAGGCTTTCGTATACATAGTCTCCCATTTGGGAAACAGCCAAAAGGCCGTTGCTGCTGAAATCCAGGCTGTCTGCACCCGGTCCGCTAAAGTCTCTGAAAACCAACTCCGCTTCACCCATGGACACTGCTACAGTGGGGGATGGCCGCTCCTGTGGCCAAAAATGAAGGATATATTCGTCCCTGGGTATAAATTCCAGAACACCTTCCCTGTAATTGCTGACGATGATCTGCAGCGGGTCAAGAAAGGTCCTGGAAAGGGCACGGACCGAACCATAGAGGTACATGGCCTGTTCATCGGAGAGTTTGAGTAAATTCAGCTGAGTATCGTTCAACAGCTCCTCACTGATCGCCCTTGCTTTTTCAACCTGCACAGCCAGGGTGTCCAGTTGCTCCCTTTCAAGGGAATCCAAAGGGAAATGAGGTAGTTTTACCTTAAATGAAGGCTTGAATTCCGACCGGCCCAACTCAGAGAGGATGGCATCGAGTTTGGCGTACAGGCTGGCGTTTTTCTCCAGGGCCATGAAAATACCCAGGTCCTCCAAACGTGTGCTGTCTGTAGCTGGAAGGTACAGCGCCAGGGCTTTCAGGTACCGGGCATCCAGGTTAAGGACCTTTTCATTTGGCACCCTGTTCCCGAAGAACTCCCAGATCCGGGTTTCCCCTTCAGAGGTAATCTGGATGTTTTGCAGGATCCCTTCCAGGAAGTTCCACTGTTCTGAAGCTCCAATTTCATTGGTATAGAACAACGCCCACTCATCATGGGCAAATCCATCCTTCAGGAACCGGCCCACAAGGGTGCCGGCTTCGTTTTCGATGCGGAAGCTTCCCTGGGGGACCCCCTGGTCAAACTCAAAGCGGCTGTTAAACAACGTCCCGCTGAGCTCAGAGTTTTCAATCTTTTGTATGGTATAATCCCAGGAGCCTGTTGGCCGTCCCTCCCGTATGAGGCCACTGGCGAGTTCCTGAACCCCGCTGATAGCAACCCTGTACTGGTAGTTTACAACACGGCTTTCCCGTTCGGATTCAAATTCGCCAAACTCAAAACGCCAGAAGTCGTCCGGGTAGTGATCCTTGAAGGCCCCGGAAAAAGAAAAGGTAGTATCCCTGGTCTCCAGCAGTTCGTCAAGGCTGGAACGCTCCAGCAGGAAAGGTCCATCCAGCAGGGTATCCCCCTCAACGACCTTATACGTGTAGTCTGCCACGCCCTGATAGGGTCCAATGCGCATAGGCCCCTGGTAGCGCTTTTGATCCTGAGCCTGCAGGGCTGCTGGCAGGAGCACGGCCCATATCAGCAGTATTCTGAATGGCAGGCATGTAAGCTTAAAACAAACCATCGGCCAAATAAACTAATTTTATCTGGGATAGCCGCGTTTTCCCAACCCGAATTAGTAACGTACATCCATGGTAAAGCCAAGTCCCATTCCACGGAACACTTTCTTCATTTCCATAACCTTGGCAGACCTTTCATACATCCCGCCTGCAATCAACCCGAGGGAAATGGACAAAGCATCTGTGGGATTGATCTCCCCTTCGGAATCGATCCATTCCAGAGTGACCAAAACATCTTGTGTCAAAATAATGTTATAAGGCCTCAGATCTACGGCAATCCGTCCTGTCTGCCCAGGCGCCACACTCAAAATAATATTTGAATCCAGGATGTTCCGTGTGGGTTTCCCCTTCTCCAATAGATACATATTCAGCCGGAATACGGTTTTTGCCTCAAAGCGATTGTGGGATACAAAAAAACTGAAATTCTCAACCCAAAGGGGCTTTTTGCCCACGTTCATTCGTATGCCCATTTCCTTGCCCTTTTGGTCCGCATAAAACAGATGGCCTATAAAAGTGGATTCTGTTTTATTCCCAAGGGTTTTTCGTTTCCATTGACGTGCAGTGAGGATCACCTCGTCCAGCTCGGAAACCGCCTCTGTCAGAAAGATTTCAACCCTCCCCTCAGGGGTTACCAGGTCCTTTACCGGTATGGCCCTATCCTCGAAGCCCAGCATCGAAAATCGCAATGTATCCGATACATGGGATTCATTGAGCTCCAGCTGAAATTCTCCTTTGGGGTCGCTCACGCCTCCTTTGGCTTTTCCGACTACGCCTATATTTACATAGGGCAGGCCCTCCCGCGTGGTCTTATCCGAAACCCTTCCAGATATCAGGACCTCCTGCTCGCCGGGCCTCTCGAATTCAACAGGAGCCTGGGTTATCCCCGGTTGGTTGAGCAATCGGTCGTAATATGCGTCAAACCCGGGCTTTGCTTTCAGGTGTTTTTCAAGGAACAGGCTGGTGGCCCGGACAATATTCTCGTAGCGAACAGTGCTTTCTTCTGAGGCGGCAAGTGCCCAACCAAGGCTGGAAAAATCCTCATGCCTGCTCCTTAGAAATCGCGCATAGCGGATCGGGCCATTGACTTGTTCATAATAGCGGTAAACCCCGGTGGGGATGAACCCTTCCAAACGGTCACCGGCTTCCAGGTGGAAAAATGCAGCCGTGGTCTGCTTAGGATGTAAAACACCTGCGGCAAATATTTCAGAAAGATCCTGGTCGTCCTGCGCTGTTTCGCCATAGTAAAAGGTGTCGGATCCATCCAATGATACCATGGCCTGGAAGTCAGGCTGTCGATCGAGCAATAAAATACCGCTCATACCCCCCCAACTCAAACCCACAATCCCTTTTTTGGACATATCCACAGGGAATGTCTCCGTGGTCTCCAGGTACTGCAGGGCATATTCGGCATCCAAAACCTGCTCCATAGTATTTTCCAGGCTATTGGTCATATCTCCGGGATATCTGCCTACAGAAGCAATAGAAACTACCACAAAGCCCCGTTCGGCCAACGCTTCCAGGAGCCGGTAACTTTCCCAGCCCATTCCATTGTACCCAGCCATATACAGGATTAGGGGGAATCGCCCTTCCAGGACAGTTGCATCGCGGTAACTTTGGGTTGGTTTTTTCAGAAGCCGCTTGCCATCCATAGGCTCTAATCCAAAACCAGCCGCCAGGTACATGATCAGTTCCTCAGAAAACCCCTTATAGTCCGTTTCTTCCTGGTAGGTATCCGCACGGGCTTCATGCAATCGGAAAAGGTCCTCAAATAGCAAAGCTGATCCGGATTGGGATCTTTCAGAGGGATACCACACATCCAGGTCCAATGGTCGATAGTGCAAAGGGTGGCTATCAGGGGTCTCGGACTTATATATGCGGGAGGAATCGATAAGATGCACCGTGCTGAACCCTGCACTGAACTCGGGAGGAGTCTGAGCACTTCCGAGGTTCGAGAGGAATAAAAGAAAAATAAGCAGTCTTACAAAGTTCGGCATCACCAGGAACCCTAGGCACCCGTATAGCGGACCCGATAGATGGCGTCGCCCAAATCATCCGAGATGAGCAGGGAACCGTCTTCCAGGAACAAAAGGTCCACCGGCCTTCCAAAGGCTTCCTGAGCTTCTTCGTCCAGCCAACCGTCGATAAAGGGTTCATAACTAACGGCCATGTTCCCTTCAAGCTTCACCAGGGTCACCCGGTAACCTACCTTGGAAGATCGGTTCCAGGAACCGTGTTCTGCAATAAATGCGTGCCCGTTATAGGAATCAGGGAACATATCCCCTGTATTGAACTTCACCCCAAGGGGAGCTACATGTGCCCCCAGGGCCTGTACCGGGGGTACGAATTCCTCACATGAACGCTGATCCCCAAATTCCGGGTCTGCAACGGTTCCCCCATGGCAAAAGGGATATCCGAAATGCTGCCCTGCTTCACCAAGACGGTTGAGTTCGCATGGAGGTACGTCGTCTCCCATCATGTCCCGGCCATTGTCCGTAAACCAGAGATCACCGGTTTGAGGATGCCAGGTAAATCCAACCGTATTGCGCACCCCGTGGGCGATGATCTCCCGGTTGCTGCCGTCCGGATCCATCCGCGTGATAGAGGCATACCGCTGATCCGACACTGTGGAATCACAAATGTTGCAGGGGGCTCCTACCGGCACGTAGAGTTTGTCATCCGGACCAAAGGCAATATATTTCCAACCGTGGTGGAATTCCGTGGGATAATCCTCATAGATTACCTCGGGTTCGGGCGGATTGTCGAGCTGGGATTCGATGTTCGGGTACCGCAATAGGCGGTTTACCTGGGCCACATAAAGGGCCCCGTCCCGGAAGGCCACCCCATTGGGAACCTTCAGGGAAGTATCGAGGACAATGGTCCGGTCCGCCTTGTAATCGCCATCAAGATCCTGTATCGCATAGAGCTTATTGGCACTCCGCGTCCCCACAAACAGGGTGCCATCGTCTCCCATGGCCATGGAACGCGCTTCATCCACCCCTTCAGCAAAGGTCTCGATGACAAACCCTTCCGGAAGGTTCAGCCGCTCCAGCGGCAATTTGCTGTCTACGGTCTCCGTATCCGCAGGCTCCGCACTTGCCCCGGGCTCAGCCTTGGGGTCTTTGCAGGCATGGAGGATCAGGCTCAAAAAGCCTAAAAGGAAAAAGAAATTAGAAAAAATGCGGGCCTTCATGATATATCATTTTGGAGTTGACTACAAAAATAGGGATCACCGGCTGATATCCCCAATCCGGCGACTAATGAATTATTTAAGGAGCCAACATGTGGGAACACCGCGCACGGGTATGCTGCACGCCATGGCAACTGCAGGTCATATGTTTGTGCGTGGTCCAACAAATCGAATTAATTAGTAGCTTAACCCCGTTAAATGACCTGACCAAATTCATGGATCTGCCAACCAACCGCATAAAAAAATTCGGGACCTTCGGAGGAGTCTTTACCCCTACCCTGCTGACCATCCTAGGGGTGATCATGTACTTGCGCCTGGGATGGGTAGTTGGCAATGCCGGATTGCTCGGGGCATGGCTTATTATCCTGATTTCTTTTTTTATCACCCTGTGTACAGCCCTTTCCATGTCTGCCATAACGACCAACATTCGCATTGGCGCAGGCGGCGCCTATGCGATTGTATCGCAAGCCCTGGGGCTGGAGGTTGGAGGAAGCCTGGGGATTCCGCGGTATATCTCGCAAGGGCTGGCCGTAACCATGTATATATTCGGTTTTAGGGAGGGCTGGCTCAGAATATTCCCGGATCACAATGCCTTCCTTGTCGATATCGTTGTCTTCGGGATGCTCTTTACCATAGCCTATATCAGTGCGAACCTGGCCATCAAAACACAGTACATCATCATGGGGATCATTGTGCTTTCGCTGGTTTCCATCGTCATTGCGGCCAATAACGGGATAATGGGAATTCCATCCCGGGAGGCCCTGAGTTGGGGAACCTTCCGGGGGTCAGTGGAAAACGGGTTTGGCGGCAGTTCCTTCTGGGTCGTATTTGCCGTTTTCTTTCCGGCGGCTACGGGCATTATGGCCGGGGCAAATATGTCAGGCGAACTCAAAGACCCCAAACGCAGTATTCCGCTGGGCACCCTCTGGGCCATCGGGGTGAGCTTTGTGATCTATATGCTCCTCGCATACTGGGTGGCCAGGAGTGCGACCGAAACGGAATTGCTGAACAACTATTACATCATGGTGGACAAGTCCTACTTTGGACCACTGGTCATTGCAGGGATCCTGGGTGCTACCTTTTCTTCCGCCCTGGCCTCCATCGTGGGATCTTCAAGGATCCTTTTTGCCATGGGAGAGCACAAGGTCCTTCCCTATTCCGGTTTCCTGCAGTTCCAAAGCAAGAACGGACAACCCCGCAATGCCATGCTGGTCACCGGGGTCCTTATTTTCCTTACCCTTCTGCTTCGGAACCTCAATGCGGTGGCCCCTTTGGTGACCCTCTTCTTTCTGATTACCTATGCGATGATCAATATCGTGGTGATCATTGAGCAGAACCTGGGTCTGATCAGCTATCGACCGCTTTTCAAGATCCATCGATGGGTACCCTGGTTTGGGCTGATTTCATCGGTTTTTGCCATGTTCATCATCAACCCGGCCGTCAGCCTGATTTCCATTGTCATCGTACTTATGGTATACCTGTACCTTTCAAGGCAAAACCTGGAGACCCCCTTCGAAGATGTCCGCTCGGGCCTCTTTGTCTCTTTCGCCGAATGGGCCGCCAAGCATACCTGGGGGATGAAGAAAATGCAGCAACGGGCCTGGAAGGCGAACCTGATGGTACCTGTCAGGGATATCAATGGACTGCGAGGGACCTTCGAATTCCTGCGCAACATCGCCAAACCCAAGGGGTCCATAAAGCTGCTGGGAATACAGCCCTTTTCGGAAAACAATGACCTGGCAGGACAACTGGAGGCTATTTCTGCAGACTTTCGGGAAAAAGGGGTCTTCTCCTCTTCTGCCGTCATCCACACGGACGAATTTGCCAACGGCATCAATTACGGAAGCCAGGCCCTGCAGGGTGCATTTTTCAAGCCCAATATCGTATTTCTAAACATGCAGGCCCATGATGACTATGAAACTGAACTCCGGCCGGTAATGCGGGAATCCATCCGACTGGAAATCGGCATCCTCCTGTTTTTGCTTCATCCCACGGCTCTTTTGGGCCAGCGAAATACGATCAATGTCTGGGTCAGCGACCGGGACGGAAACTGGAATTTGGGATGGGATATCGGAAACCTGGACCTGTCGATACTGGTGGCCTATAAGCTCAAGATGAACTGGAACGCCCGGATTCGCCTGATCACCGTAATCCGCAATCCGGAAGAGGAGGAAAATGCCCGTGGCTTTCTGAACACCCTGATCACCCTGGCGCGCCTGCCCAAGACCCTGACCGAGGTTCGCATCGGGGAATTCAAGTCGGTAGTAAGCCAGGCACCCTCAGCTGACCTGAACGTTTTTGGCATGGATGAAGACCTGCCTTTTGAGTTTGTCCGGGAGATGTCTGAAAAGACGATGAGCTCGTGCCTCTTTGTTAAGGATTCCGGCCATGAGAGCATTCTGGCCTGA
>CBFCWO010000014.1:0-44031 GCA_965601625.1 uncultured Flavobacteriaceae bacterium
AAGGCCGCCCAAGCCAACCGGTGCTTCCTGATGGAGGCCCTTTGGAGTCGTTTTAATCCCACCATTAAGCAAGTTTATAGCCTCCTTCAGGGTGGAAGCCTTGGAAAGATTGCTTACCTGCATGCAGATTTCGCCTTTCCGGCCCTGGACCGGGATCCTGAAGGTCGCTTACTCAACCCTGCCCTGGCCGGGGGATCCCTGCTCGATATCGGAATCTATCCGGTCTTCCTGGCGTATCTCCTTTTGGGAGTGCCCGAAACCATTCGAGTCTCTGCACATTTTCATAAAACAGGGGTGGAGAAACAGATCGGGATGCTCTTTGACTATCCTGAGGCAACGGCCTTGCTTTACAGCGGATTCAGTTCCCGTAGTGAGATGAAGGCGGAAATATCATGTACCCGGGGAACAGTTTACCTGAGTCCCCCCTGGCACGAAGCCCAGTCTTATGAGATACAGCGGGAAGATGAGACCGAGTTGGTGCGTCATCCCCTCAGCGGATCCGGGTATACCTATGAAATTGAGGAAGTTCACCACATGCTGCGGGATGGAAAGCTGGAAAGCCAGCTTTGGGCCTGGGAGGACAGCCGCTCCCTGCACGGACTCCTGGATCGGATACGGAAGGAGGCGGGAATAGAATTTCCGGGGAAATCTGAGTAGGGCATCGGAAAAACTTGCTTAAAAAATTCCGATATTTGTCTTTCTACCAAACTAACGCAAACTATGGGAATGAACAAGAATACCGTCCTGGCCTGGGCGACCATTATCATGATTCTTGTAGGCCTTGGCCTGATAGCACTGGGAGCTTTCCGGTATGATGATGTGGCGGGATGGGGATTTGCATCTGTGGGAATTGGTTTTTTCGCCATTGCCTGGGTGTTTAATGCCCTGAAAGGCCGGGTATAGCAGTAATCCAACTCCAAAAACAGTAAATTTTTCGCATATGGCTGATGACAAAAAGGTCATTTTCTCCATGTCCGGGGTGACCAAGACCTATAAGAATGCCAACACCCCGGTGTTGAAAGACATTTATCTGAGTTTTTTCTACGGGGCTAAAATCGGAATCCTGGGCTTGAATGGCTCAGGGAAATCTACCCTCTTGCGGATTATAGCCGGGAGGGATACAAACCATCAGGGCAATGTGGTCTTTTCACCGGGTTATTCGGTGGGCCTGTTGGAGCAGGAGCCTCAGCTGGACCCGGATAAAACCGTTCTGGAAGTCGTTAAGGAAGGTGTGGCAGAGGTGGTCGAAGTGCTGGATCAGTACAATAAAATAAACGATATGTTCGCCCTGCCGGAAGTCTATGAGGATGCGGATAAGATGCAGCAGCTGATGGATAAGCAGGCGGCCCTGCAGGATCAGATCGATGCCATGGGAGCCTGGGAGCTGGATTCCAAGCTGGAAATTGCCATGGACGCCCTTCAGACCCCCGAGCCGGATCGGAAGATTTCCGTGTTGTCCGGAGGCGAACGCCGGCGTGTAGCCCTGTGCCGATTGTTGCTTCAGGAGCCGGACGTCTTGTTGTTGGACGAACCGACCAACCACCTGGATGCGGAATCCGTGCAATGGCTGGAACACCACCTGGCGCGATACAAGGGCACGGTAATTGCCGTTACCCACGACCGCTACTTCCTGGACAACGTAGCCGGATGGATCCTTGAACTTGACCGGGGGGAGGGAATACCATGGAAGGGAAACTATTCGAGCTGGCTGGAGCAGAAGTCCAAACGCCTGGCCCAGGAACAAAAACAGGCCAGTAAGCGGCAGAAAACCCTGGAGCGGGAGCTGGAATGGATCCGACAATCCCCCAAGGGGCGGCAAGCCAAACAAAAGGCCCGTCTGAATAATTACGATAAACTCCTCAGCCAGGATCAGAAAAAACTGGATGAGAAGCTGGAAATATACATCCCTAACGGACCCAGGCTGGGAACCCATGTGATCGAAGCCAAAGGAGTGAGCAAGGCCTATGAGGACAAACTCCTGTATGAGGACCTGAACTTTAACCTGCCGCAGGCAGGAATTGTGGGGGTCATCGGCCCCAATGGCGCCGGTAAAACGACGATTTTCCGGATGATCATGGAAGAGGAACAACCGGATAAGGGCAGTTTTTTAATCGGGGAAACGGTGAAGATCGCCTATGTGGACCAGAGCCATCGGGATATCGATCCGGAGAAAACCATCTGGCAAAACTTCAGCGGGGGGCAGGAACTGATTTTAATGGGGGGGAATCAGGTAAATTCCAGGGCCTACCTCAGCCGGTTTAATTTTTCGGGCAGCGAACAAAACAAGAAGGTCAGCATGCTTTCCGGAGGGGAACGGAATCGCCTCCACCTGGCCATGACCCTCAAGGAGGAAGGCAATGTGCTCCTGTTGGATGAACCGACCAACGACCTGGATGTAAATACGCTCCGTGCCCTGGAAGAGGGACTGGAAAATTTTGCAGGCTGTGCGGTGATCATTTCGCACGACCGCTGGTTCCTGGACAGGATTTGTACGCATATCCTGGCTTTTGAAGGGGATTCCCAGGTATATTTCTTCGAAGGTTCCTTTTCCGAATATGAGGAAAACCGCAAAAAAAGGCTTGGTACAGAATCCACCCCCAGGCGATTCAAGTACAAAAAACTGGTTCGCGAATAAATACTCCCAGGAGTCCCAGGGAGTTTCACTAGGATTTTATGCGATTAATAAGGGGCCTCGGGATACCAGTCTAGCTGTACTACCCGGATATCCGGATTGCCTTCAGAGACCAGTCTCGCGAATTCACCCACGTCACTTACGTCTGGTCGGCCCCGGTAGTGGTAAGGATAGATTTCGGAGGGGGCGAAATCCAGTACCGCGGCTGCAGCACTTTCAACGGTCATGGTATACGGCAGGTTCATACAGACAAAGGCCATATCGATACTTTCCAGGGACCTCATTTCCGGAATATCCTCCGTATCTCCTGAAAAATAGATCCTCCGTCCTTCTCGCTCCAGTACGTATCCATTTCCTCTTCCCTTCTCGTGGAATCCTTTGGCCTCTTCCCTTAAATTGTACATGGGGATGGCCTCGACCAGAATGCCATAGCGCTCTTTTTGATCCCCATTATTCAATACGTCCACCTGGGGTGTAAATACCTCGGGCATTTTATCGGCAACCGCCTGGGGCACGATGATCTTTGCATTTTCCGTCGGGAGTCCCTCCAGGGTTTCGAGGCTGAAATGATCCCCGTGAATATCCGTGATAAGGATAAGGTCTGGTTGGGGGTATGCGGCATAGGTATCCGCATTTCCCACGGGGTCCACATAAATGGTCGTTCCTTCCCAGGCAAGCACCGCAGAGGCGTGGGATACTGGCGTGATTTCAGGGGCAGGTCCTTTGGGCGCTTCCTGCTCACTGGCCACTATGGGGGCTTCCTTTGGGGATTCTTCTTTTTTTTCCTTGCACCCCAGGAGGGTAAGGATTGATAGTAAGGCGATTAGGGAAATGCGATGGGTGACCTTGAATTTCATCGATGATCTGCTTTTGATTTAGTACATAAATGTACAAACAGAATGCCCTGTGGGTAAGCGGTTCGCATATTTTTTTCCTATTGGGTAATCTAAAAGGGCAAATACACCGTATATAGACTTGAACAACATACATTTTAAGTAATCAATTTGTACACTTATGGCAGAAACGAAAAACAATAACGGATTAAAGGTGTTGGCTGGTTTGCTGGGGGTTATACTCCTGGGGACCATCATTTACACCGTTAGCCTCTATCAGGATAAGAAGAAAAATGAGGCCGTCCTTACAAGGGAGAAAGAGCTTGTGGTTGCGGACCTTGAAAGCCTGCAGTCTGAATACGACAAGGCTATTATGGAAAGCAATGCCACCAATGAAGAGCTGGTGGCCGCCCGAGACAACATCGCCAAGTATATCGATTCGGTAAATGCGATGAAAGCGGACCTGGCAACCCTTTCCCGCTACCGTCGTCAGGTAGGGGTCCTGAAAAAGGAACGGGAGGAGCTGCTCCGCCAGGTAGATTCCCTCAAGCAATCCAACACTATGATTGCTATGCAGCGCGACAGCACTTTTGCCGAGTTGGAGAAGCAAACAGTATTTAACGACTCACTGGTCGTTCAGAATACCCAGCTGGCTGAAGCGGTAGAACGCGGATCTGCTCTGAATCTGACTTTGTTCAGCGTGGATGCTGTTCGCGAACGCAGCAATGGCACCCTTCGGTCAACCTCACGTGCTAAGCGTACGGACAAGCTGAAAGTTTGCTTTACTGTGGCGGACAATGTAATTGCTGAGGCCGGGGACCGGGAATTTTACATCGAAGTTCTGGACCCGCAGGGCAATGTAATGGGAGGAAGTAATACCAAATCCATGGAGGACGGTCCTACCATTTCCTTTACCAAGAACACCAATTTCTTCTATGAGAATGCCGCTCTGGACGTATGTGACTATATCAGCAACTACGCAGGCGAATTCCAAAAGGGGAATTACATGGTAAATGTGTATGACGATGGTTTGAGACTGCTCGGGACTTCCAAGTTCGCGCTCAAATAAACATTCGACTATAAACACAAAAAGGGATCCTGTTTGGGATCCCTTTTTTTTTGACTTAATTCAGGACTTCAGCTATCCATGTCACCTACCATAGCGGCGGGTTTTACCCATGCGTCGTATTGCTCAGCCGTAACGTACCCCAGGCGGAGCGCCTCCTCCCGAAGGGTGGTCCCGTTCTGATGTGCGGCATTTGCAATTTCGGCGGCCTTATAATACCCGATCCTGGTATTCAAAGCTGTTACCAGCATCAGGGAATTGTTTAGCAACTCCTCAATGGTCTCCCTGTTGGGTTCTATCCCAGCGGCGCAATTCGCTTCGAAGCTCTCGCAGGCATCCCCAAGAAGCCCGGCAGACTGCAATGCATTGGCTGCCATGAGGGGTTTGAAGACATTGAGCTCATAGTGTCCCTGCGTACCGCCTACGCTTACCGCTACATCGTTACCCATGACCTGTGCGCATACCATGGTCAGGGCTTCACATTGGGTTGGATTCACTTTCCCGGGCATAATAGAGCTTCCGGGTTCATTGGCCGGAATAATCAGCTCACCGATTCCCGAGCGAGGGCCCGAGGCCATCATCCGGATGTCATTGGCAATTTTATTGAGGGATACCGCCAGTTGTTTCAGGGCCCCGTGGGTCTCCACAATAGCGTCGTGGGACGCCAGAGCTTCAAACTTGTTCGGGGCGGTCTTGAAAGGAAGCCCCGTGAATTCACTAATATATTTGGCGACCAGGACATCATAGCCTTTGGGCGTATTTAACCCGGTTCCAACCGCAGTGCCCCCAAGGGCGAGTTCACTCAGGTGGGCCAGGGTATTTTCCAGCGCTTTCAGCCCGTGATCAAGTTGTGCCACGTATCCTGAAAATTCCTGTCCCAGGGTGAGGGGAGTGGCATCCATAAGATGCGTCCTTCCGATCTTAACGACATCTTTGAACGCCTCGGATTTGCGGTGGAGCGTATTGCGGAGTTGCCGGACGCCCGGAAGCGTAACGTCGGTTATCTTTTTGTATACCGCAATGTGCATTCCCGTTGGGAAGGTGTCGTTGGAGGATTGGGATTTGTTTACATCGTCATTGGGTTGAAGGGTCTTTTCACCTTCCCCTATGCTTTTTCCAGCCAATTCGTGTGCCCTGTTGGCGATCACCTCATTGACATTCATGTTGCTCTGGGTGCCCGAGCCGGTCTGCCAGATGACCAGGGGGAACTGGTCGTCGTGTTTGCCCTCCAGGATCTCCTCGCAAACCCGGGCGATGAGATCCCTTTTCTCCCCGGAAAGCGCGCCAAGTTCACAATTGGCATAGGCAGCCGCCTTCTTCAGGTAGGCAAAACCGTAGATGACTTCTTTAGGCATGCTCCCTTCCGGCCCAATTTTAAAGTTGTTCCTGGATCGCTCGGTCTGGGCACCCCAGTACTTTTCGGCGGGCACTTTTACCTCGCCCATGGTGTCCTTTTCGATTCTGTATGGCATGGGTTATCTGTTTTTGCAAAGGTAAGGATTCAAAGATGAGCATCCCAGCGATGACCGGCCCGCCAGGCAAACTTTTTTAAAGGTGTATTGCGCCATTTTCCGAATTCCTTTTATCTTTGTGCCACAAAGCATTCCTATGTTCGAATTTGATCAATACCTCGGATTTCTGGCTTTTTTGACCATCCTCACCATCGGCTTCTGGCTGATGATGTTCCTGCTCCTGTTCGTTGTTCCGTACTGGTTGGGAGGAAACCTTATGGAAATGTGGAAGGAGCGCCGGGAAGCAAAAAGGGCTGAAAGAGAAGCATAAATTAAAAGCGGGATTTGTTCCCGCTTTTTTTTAGACCCATCCCCGGCTACCTCTAGCTGCCAAATTCCTGATCATCTCCGAAACCATCCCGTTGCCTGCCCCGGCCGTTGCGCTCTTTGCCACGGTTGAAGCGGTAGATAAAAGAAAAGGTGAAGGATCGCACCCTCCACTGAAATTCACTGTCTGAAGTAAAGAATTCCGTTTCCGTAAAGGATTGGCGCTTTCTGGAATTGAACAGGTCATTGACACTGACCAGGAGTGTTCCGTTGTCGTTCAGAATATCCTTGCTGAAGGCCATATTCATGGTAAATATGCCCTCGGTCTTTGTCTGGGCATTCTGGAAGGGGCCGCGGTAAAAGGCATTGGTCTGCCAATCCACCTTGCCGGGCAGGGTAACCTTGGATCCAAATCGGGCGAACCAGCTGTTGTTTTCGGTTCCGTAATCGACGTCATTGAATTCTCCAACCGTTACAAAGCGGAAGAAGTTAAAGCTGCTATTGATCCTTAGCCAGCGCTTCGGGTTGTAGAGGATGGCGGCCTCCGCTCCGTAACGCTGATTGGTTGAGAGGTTGATCGGGATCGTTCGGATGATTTCAATTCCGTCCGGGGTCGTGATTCCTGTGGATTCCTGTACCCGTTCAAAGGATCCGGTCTCCCGCTGGTAGTATATAGAAGAGGTCAGCGTTAGCTTTTGCCAGCGTTTGAGATACCCCAGGTCAAAGGTGCTGGAAAATGCAGGGTCCAAATCGGGATTCCCCTGGAAGATATTCGTCCGGCTGCTCCGGGAAGGAAAAGGATTGATAAACCAACCTCTGGGACGGTTGATCCGTCGGGTATACCCAAGGGTGACATTTTCGTTCTCCGAGGTTTCGAAGATCAGGTTGACAGTTGGAAATAGCCCGAGGTAATCCTTGTCAAAATTGACATCCACGTCTTCGCCCAGGAGGTCCTCCAGGTTGGAAAGATCGAATTCCGAGTCCACCTGTCCCTTCAGGCGGGTATACTCCAGCCGCAAGCCTGCCAAATAGGAGAATTTGCCGTATTTGTCCCCGTATTGCGTGTATACCGCGTGCACGTCCTCATTGTAGGTGAAAATATTGGTCAGGTCCTCATTGATTACAAAATCTCCCGTAGACTGGTCCAGCGTATCCAGGCGATAGTCCGTAATGGTTTCTTCCATGTTGGACCGGAATCCCGCTTCAAACTGGGAATCTTTCATGGGAAGTACATAGTCTGCCTGGATGAGCCACTCTTCCTGATCCTCTGCCTCACGGACATTCTCGAAGGCCAGCAGGCGTTCGATAGGAGAGGTGTTCTGTTCTTCAATGACTGCTTCCACATCCTCCCGGTCAATGGAATACTGCACATCAGCCGTTAGCAGGTGGCCCTCATCGTTGAATTTGTTGCGGTAGCCCAGGGAGAACTGGTAGCTGTTGTCATCCTCGGACTCGATCTCTTCCCGGAAGGTGCGACTGTCTTCCTCCCCATCGGCAAAGCGGACGGTTTCGTTCCCTGTGGTATCCTCGTCCCTGCCGAACCTCCAGAAAACACTTCCCGTAATGCTGGATCGTTCGTTGATGAAGTATTCCAGGCCCAAATTGGTGTTGAAGTTGCGATCGAGCCGATCGATGTGCCGGTCCTCAATGATGCGGTCAAAGGAACCTGAGGTGTAGGTATTGTCAAAAAATGCATTTCCCGGGGCATCTCTGTACCGCCATCCGGTGGTATTAAATATATTGAACTTGTCCGATCGGAGGTTAATGTTGGAAGTAAAGCCGCTGTTGGTGGGGTATCCAATGAAGGTGTTGACGGTTCCATTGAATCCAAGTGTTTTTTCCCGCTTCAGAACGATATTCAGGATCCCTGCTGTACCTTCCGCATCGTACCGCGCGGATGGGCTCGTAATAACCTCGACCTTTTCAATGGCGTCAGCCGGGAGTTGTTGCAGCGCATCGGTCGATCCGAATCCTGCAATGGCCGACGGCCGCCCGTTGATCAGGATTCGAACGTTGTCGTTCCCCCTCAGACTGATGTTCCCCTCCACGTCCACGGCAACTGATGGCACATTGTTAAGTGCATCTGAAACCGTCCCCCCGGAGGTGGTGATATCCTTGCCGATGTTGTAGATTTTCTTATCCAACCGGACTTCCACCGTGGTGCGTTCCGCTACGAGCTCCACGGCTTCCAATTGCGTTGCACTGGGTGACATACGAATTTCCCCCAGATTTACAGAACGCGGAAGGCGTTGGTTTTCAATACTGTATGTTTCGTAGGAAAGATATTCCACTCGGATATTGTAGGTTCCAGCCATAGCCTCTACGCTGAACTTCCCATCCAAATCCGTGATGCCTCCCGTAACCGCGGAGGGGTCCTCCACACTTTGCAATACAACGGTGGCGTATTCAAGAGGACTTCCCGTGTCCTGATCCAGAATGGTTCCGGAGAGTTTGATTTTTCTTTTAGAGCGGCTTTCTGGCTCCTGCGCCTGCAGTGTGAGGGTAAACAGTGCCAGAATAGACACGAGAAGTCTTTTCATAGGGTCAGGTTACGTTTTGTCCTTTTTCTTCTTTTTCTTTTTCTTCTTTTTGGTTTTGAAACCGTTCTCCGCCAATTCCATGAACATTTCGAACTTTTCCTCAGGCAGTCCCTGTTTCAGCTCCGCTTCCTGGTTAGTGGCTATTTTTTCATAAGCCTCCCGGGCCTTATCCTTGGGCAGTTGCAGGATCTGCAGTTCGATGCGCTGCTGAGTGTACTTGGTCAGCACCGAACTAACCACGGCCTGCTCAAAGTCATTCAGCTCCAGGGCTTCAGTGATTTTGGGCATTTCCGCCGCTACAAGTTCCTCGGCGGTTTTGGGCTCTTCCTTCTCCTGGGTGGGTTCTGGGCCACGGGGGATTGAAGAACGCTGTGGGCCATACATCCCATATCTTCCCATTTGCGCGTGGGAAAGGGGTGCCATGATCAGGGTTAAGACAAAGAAAAGAAGGTACTTTTTCATCAGTTCGCACTTTAGATCGGATCGCACCAGAAACGTTTAATCCGATAAGGTTAAATGTTTGTTAAAAGAAAATTTAAAAAAATTAAACAAGTAGACTAAGGTATGCTATAACAGGGACCTGACGTTTTCCGGAGGCCTTCCGACAACGGCCTGTTCACCCTTGACGGCAATGGGACGCTCCATGAGTTTGGGATATGCCTCCATAGCCTTCAGGATATCGAGGTCGCTTAGCTCGCGCCCTTTGTATTGATCCTTCCATATGGCTTCATTGGGGCGAACCAGTTGCTTAGGTTCCATTTGAAGCTTTCCCAGAAGGTCCTTCAGCTCTGCAACAGTAAGCGGCTGCTTGAGGTACTCGATTACTTCATATGCCTGGCCACTTTCCCGGATCAGTTCCAGGGCCTCCCTGGACTTTCGGCACCTTGGGTTGTGATAGATTTGAATCATGTGGTTTGATTTAAAGGATTCAGGCGGTATCTTTTTGCCCCATCATCATCAGATAGGCCTTTAGGAAACTATTGAGGTCTCCATCCATCACCGCATCCACGTTGCCCGTCTCTTCTGCAGTCCTCACATCTTTGACGAGCTTGTAGGGGTGCATCACATAATTGCGGATCTGTGAACCCCATTCGATCTTCATCTTGGAAGCTTCAATTGCATCTCTGGCTTCCTGTTTTTTTCGCAGCTCGATTTCGTAGAGTTGGGATTTCAGCATTTTCAGGGCAGTAGCCCTGTTATCGTGCTGGGAACGCGAATCCGAACAGGAGATCTGGATCCCAGAGGGTTTATGGACCAGCTGTACTTTGGTCTCTACCTTGTTGACATTCTGGCCACCAGCACCACTGGATCTCGCCGTAGTGATCTCGATATCGGAGGGGTTGATCTCAATTTCAATGGAATCGTCTACCAGGGGATATACATAGACCGAGGCAAAAGAGGTATGCCTTTTGGCGTTGCTGTCAAAAGGGGAAATGCGTACCAGGCGATGCACGCCGTTCTCACCTTTGAGCCATCCAAAGGCGTAATCACCTTCGATTTCAAGGGTGACCGTTTTGATTCCTGCCACGTCACCTTCCTGATAGTTGAGCTCCCGGATCTTATAGCCATTCTTTTCGGCCCACATGATGTACATGCGCATGAGCATGGCTGCCCAGTCGCAACTCTCCGTACCACCGGCCCCGGCCGTAATCTGAAGGACTGCGGTCAGGTCGTCTCCCTCCTCGGAAAGCATGTTTCGGAACTCCAGGTTTTCGATGGCCTCAGTGGCCTTGTTGAATTGTTCTTCCAGCTCTTCCTCAGAAACTTCCTCGTGCTGATAGAACTCATGCAGCACCTCCAGGTCTCCCACAAGCCGCTTGGCGGCCTCAAAATCTCCCACCCAGTTCTTTTTGGACTGGAGTTTTTTCATCACCTGCCGCGCCTGCTGAGAATCGTCCCAAAACCCGGGTTCCAGGGTTTTTTCCTCTTCATTCTGGATCTCTATGCGTTTGGCATCAATGTCAAAGATACCTCCTTAACGCGCCAAGGCGATCCATTAGATCTCGAAGTCGATCGGTTACTAACATATTAGTAGGGTTTATGCAAAAATAGCAGGAATCCGTTTGAGTAGCATCAAAGATTGACTTATTTTAGGGGTTTAACAAATTCAGATGAAAACACTATACCATGGTCTGACCGTACTGTTGTTTGCAACGGTCACCCTCACCGCACAGGAGTCTTTTTCGGAAAAAAGCAAGGATTACAGCCCTTATGAAGGCCTGTTTGATTATTACTACGACGAATCACGGGACAAGATATTTATGGAAGTCGGATCCCTGGAAAAGGAATTCCTGTATGTCTATTCCCTGAGCAGCGGGATCGGAAGCAACGACATCGGGCTGGACCGTGGTCAGCTCGGGAATGAACAGGTGGTGTTTTTTCGCAAAGCGGGCAACAAGCTGTTGCTTATCCAGCCCAACCTGCGGTATCGCGCCCTTACCGAAAATGCATTGGAAAAGAAATCCGTAGAACAGGCCTTTGCCAAATCCGTCCTTTACGGCTTTCCCATTGTGGAGACTAAATCAGACTCCTATATCATCGATCTTACGGGTTTCCTCATGCAGGATGCCCATGGCGTAGCCGACCGCCTCAAGCGAACAAATCAGGGTGCCTACTCCCTGGATGCCTCCCGAAGCGCACTGAACCTGGAGCGCACCCGGGCTTTCCCAAAGAATGTGGAGTTCGATGTACTGCTGACCTTTAAGGGGGAGCCCAAGGGTAATTACCTGCGTTCGGTGAGCCCGAATCCCAAACTGGTGACCGTTAACCAGCACCACTCCTTCATCGAGCTTCCTGACAACGGGTATGATATGCGGGCATTTGACCCCCGTTGCGGCGCCTACCCGTTTATGTATTACGATTATGCCACGCCGGTAGAGGAACCCATACTTAAGCGATTTATCACCCGGCACCGGCTGGAGAAAAAGGATCCATCTGCTGCGGTGAGCGAAGCGGTGGAGCCCATTGTATATTACCTCGATAACGGGACACCGGAACCGGTAAGGTCTGCCCTGCTCGAAGGGGGTCGCTGGTGGAACCAGGCCTTTGAAGCTGCCGGATACAAGAATGCCTTTCAGCTGAAAATGTTACCGGATGAGGCAGACCCCCTGGATGTGCGCTACAACGTCATTCAGTGGGTACACCGTTCCACCCGGGGCTGGAGCTACGGAAGCAGTATCACCGATCCCAGGACAGGCGAAATCATCAAAGGCCATGTAAGCCTGGGAAGCCTGCGGATAAGACAGGATTTTATGATTGCCCAGGCCCTTGCCAATAAACCCTATGAAGACTCAGACGAAAACCACCAGCAAATGCTGGAACTCGCCCTTGCGCGGATCCGTCAGCTATCAGCCCACGAGATAGGACACACCCTTGGCTTCGCACACAATTTTGCCGCCAGTACCGTAAACAAGGCTTCCGTTATGGATTATCCCCATCCGGATTTCCGCCTGACACAGGATGGCATTGACTTTTCTCAGGCGTATGAGACGGGTATGGGTGCCTGGGATGAGGTTTCTGTGGCTTATGCCTATTCGGACTTCCCGGAAGGCACTGATGAACATAAGGCGCTTCAGGATATTCTGGACCGGGCGGAGCAGGCCGGGCTGCGATACATTTCTGACAGGGATGCACGTGCTCAGGGAGGCGCCCACGCCCTGGCACATTTGTGGGATAACGGGAAAAACGCCGCCGAGGAGCTGGACCGGGTATTGGAAGTCCGAAAAGCCGGCATGGATCAGTTCGCCCCGGAAAATGTAAGATCCGAAGACCCTTATGCCGTTCTGGAGGACGTCTTCGTGCCCCTGTATTTCTTTCACCGGTATCAGACGGAGGCTGCCGTGAAGCTCATAGGAGGGTTAGACTATCGCTATTCCATACGAGGGGACGGCACGGATCCCTGGGAATTCCTTTCCCGGGAGCGGCAGGAAGAAGCCCTGAATAGCGTAATGCATACCCTGGATGCGGAGACGCTGGCTATTCCTAAGCGCATTCTGGAATGGTTTCCCCCGCGCCCCATCGGATATTACGGAACGCGAGAGTCTTTCAAAGGGAGAACAGGTGTGAGTTTTGATGCGCTTGGGGCGGCTGAAACGGCTGCAGATATGACGCTGGGACTCCTGTTACACCCCGAAAGGGCTTCAAGGCTGGTCAATCAACAGGGCATGGATCCGGGTCAGCTCAATTTGCGGGAAATGCTCCAGAGAGTGGTTGGGGCAACGCTGTTGGAGGACCTTCCCCGGGATGCGTATACGGCAGAAGTCCAACAGGTGATCAATTTCAGGGTGCTGCTGCACCTGATGGTCCTGGCCAATCATAAAGAGGTTCACCCACAGGTCAACGCTGAAGCCCAGGCTACCCTGGCCGGTTTAAAATCATCCATGCTTAAAAAGAAGGACGTTAGCGCCATGGATCGGGAGATCATGCGCCGTATTAACCGGTTTGAAACGCATCCGGAGGAATTCAGCGTTGCTGCGGCCCCAAAGATCCCGGACGGATCGCCTATCGGGATGTCCTGTTCTGAATAATATTTATATCTATGATGGAAGTTAACCTGATCAGCGATACGGTAACACGGCCTTCACAAGGAATGCTTGAGGCCATGATGCAGGCAAAGGTAGGGGATGACGTGTTTAAGGAGGATCCAACCGTCAATGCGCTGGAGGCAAAGGTTGCCGGGCTCTTCGGAAAGGAGGCCGCCCTGTTTTTTCCCAGTGGGACCATGGCCAATCAGACCGGGATCAAGCTGCATACCCGCCCTGGGGACCAACTGATTTGTGATAAATTCGCCCATGTCTATAACTATGAAGGCGGGGGCGTGAGCTTTAACAGCGGGGTCTCCTGCAAGCTGGTGGACGGATCACGGGGAATGATGACCAGCGAGCAGGTGGAAGCTGCCATCAATCCGCCGGATTTCTACCACAGTCCCCGGACATCCCTGGTATGTATAGAGAATACGACCAACAAGGGTGGGGGAGCCTGCTGGGATTTTGAAGAGCTGGTAAAAATCGGAAAGGTCTGTGAAACCCATGGCCTGAAATACCATCTTGATGGCGCCCGAATCTGGAATGCCCTGGTTGCAGGTGGAGGGTCTGCCAGGGACTACGGATCGCTTTTTGACACCATCAGTGTATGCCTGAGCAAGGGCCTGGGGTGCCCGGTGGGTTCCCTGCTACTCGGTTCAAAGGAAGCTATGGATCATGCGCTTCGGGTCAGAAAGGTCCTCGGCGGGGGCATGCGCCAGGCGGGTTATCTGGCCGCTGCCGGACTCTATGCGCTGGAGCATCAATGGGAACGATTGGCGGATGACCACCGGCGTGCTGCCGAAATTGGGGCACTCCTGACCTCGAAACCCTATGTTACCTACGTGGCTCCGGTGGAAACCAATATCGTGATCTTTGAAGTCGATACGGAGTACACCACGGAGAGTGAAATGATGGAGACCTTAAATTCAAGGGGGATCCGGCTTATAGGAATGGGCCAGGGGAAATTGCGGATGGTTACCCATATGGATTATACCGCTCAAATGCACGAGTATACCCTCTCGGTGCTGGACGGACTCGATCTAGGATGACTCCCCTTTAAGAAAACTGTTGAGCGTATTTTTGATGCCATTTTCCATGCCGGCTTCAGAACGGTACAGCGTGCTTTTTCCAAGGACTCTGCCGGAGTGTCCTCTAAGCGCAAACTGAAAATGCCCGCTATGGCTGGTTCTGCGTTCAAAGCAGGCGGGGTTGCCCAGTCGTGGTCGAATTTCATCCAAACAGGTATCCAGTTCCTTACGCTGATCAAAGTAAACGCTCTCCAATAGCGGAAGTCCTTCCGTACTTTTTATCACAAAGCGGTATTTTCCCTTAATATTTTGAATTTCAAGCACTTTTTTACAGGTATTTAAAGCTTTACAGAAGGGAATCCATGCCTGGAATATCGGGCATACCTTCCCTGGCCACCGCAGACAATTCTGCATCGTGCACCTCTGTGGCCTTGGTCATGGCTTTATTCAATGTGATGATCAGGTAATCCGTCAGTTGCTCCTTGTCCTGAAGAAGGCTGTCATCAATAACGATTTCCTTGATTTCCCGGTTGGCCGTCACGACAACCTCGATGAGGTGGTCTCCACTGGTTTCTTTGATACTGACTGAATCGAGGCGTTTTTTGGTGGCCTGTACCCTTTCCCGGGCTTCTTTCAGTTTCCCCATCATACCCATTAAATCTCCTAACATAGTTCTTCTTTTTTAAGATCCTAAAAGTACTAAATTACGGGCATATTTATGGACTGAAGACAAGTCCCGTGGATATCCCTGTTCTTCAGAGTTATCCTATTTTTGCACATTGCTCAAACAAACTCACAACCCCATGGGTCTACCTGCAGCTCCCAAAGCACAGAAGCATCCCCACAGACTGGAAATGCATGGCGATATTCGCATCGACGACTACTACTGGTTGCGGGAGCGGGAAAGTGAAGCCGTTTTAGGATACCTTCGGGAAGAGAACGCCTATTATAAGGCGATGACCGCTCATACCGAGGAGTTTCAGCAACAGCTATTTGAAGAGATGAAAGGGCGGATCAAGGAGGATGATTCCTCCGTGCCGTACAAGCGAAATGGGTATTGGTACGTAACCCGATACGAGACAGGAAAGGAATATCCCGTGTATTCGCGCCACAAAGAACGGTTGGAGGCAGCTGAGGAGATCCTTTTCGATGCCAACATAATGGCAGTAGGCCATGAGTTTTTTGATCTTCGCGGGATTTCCATCAGCCCGGACAACCGGCTTGCAGCATTCGGGGTGGATATACACTCGAGAAGGCAGTACAACATCCGTATCAAGGACCTTCAAACAGGGGAAATCTTCCCGGACCTCATGGAGCACACCACAGGCAGCTCGGTATGGGCCGGGGACAACAGGACGCTGTATTACACCCGGAAAGATCCTGTTACGCTTCGTTCAGACCGCATTTACAAGCATGTTCTGGGAACGCCCACAAGCGAGGATGTGTTGGTCTATCAGGAGGAAGACGAAACCTTTAATGCCTATGTATACAAGTCGAAGTCCAGGAAGTATATCATAATCGGTTCTGTAAGTACCCTTACCACGGAATACCGTTTCATACCGGCAGACCACCCTGAAGGAACGTTTAGGCTTTTTTCGCCCAGGCAGCGGGGTGTGGAGTATTCGATCTATCACTATCAGGACTGCTTTTACGTGGTGACCAACCGGGATGGTGCACGGAACTTCAAGGTGATGAAGACTTCGGAAGCGCACACATCATCTGAGCATTGGGAGGAATTCATCCCCCACCGGGAGGAGGTCCTGTTGGAGGACATTGAGATTTTTAAGGACTACTACGTGGTTGCAGAACGGGACAGAGGCCTGAACCGGATACAGATCAATCGTTGGGACGGGTCCGAGCAGTATTATTTGCCTTTTGACAATGAGACCTATGTGGCTTACCCCTATGTAAACCTCGATTTTGAAACCGAGTATTTCAGGTATGTCTACAACGCCATGACCGCACCTTACAGTGTGATTGATTTCCATATGGGAACCCGGGAGAAAATCGTGCGGAAAGAACAGGAAGTCCTCGATCCAAAATTTAAAAAGGAAAACTACCGGTCCGAGCGGATTTGGGCCCCTTCCAGGGACGGTGTTTCCATCCCCATTTCCCTGGTCTATCACAAGGACACCCCCCTGGATGGGAGCAGCCCGCTCCTGCAATATGGCTATGGTTCCTACGGAAGTACGATCGACCCCTATTTTTCCACCCCCCGTCTCAGTTTGCTCGACCGCGGATTTATTTACGCCATTGCCCATGTCAGGGGAGGTGAATATCTCGGCAGGCCCTGGTATGATGATGGAAAATTGCTGAATAAAAAGAACACCTTCAACGATTTTATAGACTGCTCGAAGTTTCTCATCGACAGGAAGTATACGAACTCCAACAGTCTCTACGCATATGGCGGATCTGCAGGAGGATTGCTGATAGGGGCGATAATCAACATGGAACCGGAATTATACCACGGGGTGATCGCTGCCGTGCCCTTCGTGGATGTGGTCACCACCATGCTTGATGACACGATTCCCCTTACCACGGGGGAATATGATGAATGGGGCAACCCGGCTGATCCGGCCTTCTACCAATACATGAAGTCCTATTCCCCCTACGACAATACGGTTGCCGGGAAATATCCGCATATGCTCGTCACCACAGGCCTGCATGACAGCCAGGTACAGTACTGGGAACCGGCAAAGTGGGTAGCCAAACTAAGGGAACTCAAATCGGATGCCCGCCAGCTTTACCTCTATACCAATATGGACGCCGGCCATGGCGGGGCCTCCGGCCGTTTCAACGCCCTTAAGGAGACTGCCCGGGAATATGCCTTTTTGCTCGATCTGCAGGGAATTCCCTCCTAGTTGCAAAAAAATCCTACTTTTGTACCCGAAACCTGACCTATCCCCATATGTAGGTCCGAATCTAACCTGACGTGCATGGATCCAAATAACAAGACCCACGCAAACATCCTTGAGCTTATCGGAAATACCCCATTGGTAAGGATCAATGCCCTTACCGCTGATTACGAGGGGGAATTCTACGCCAAACTGGAATCTTTTAACCCGGGACATTCCGCCAAGGACCGAATAGCGCTGCATATTATCGAGCAGGCAGAGCAAAAGGGAATCCTGCAACCGGGAAGCACCATTATAGAAACGACTTCAGGCAACACCGGCTTCAGTCTTGCCATGGTGAGTATCATCAAAGGTTATGAGTGCATCCTGGCGGTCAGCTCCAAGTCTTCGGCTGACAAAATCGACATGCTGCGGACCATGGGTGCCAAAGTTTATGTATGCCCGGCCCATGTCAGCGCCGATGATCCACGGTCTTACTATCAGGTAGCCAAACGGTTGCATGATGAATTGCCTGGTTCGGTCTACATCAACCAGTATTTCAATCAACTCAACATAGAGGCACACTACCACACTACCGGTCCCGAAATTTGGGAACAGACCGGAGGGCAGCTAACGCATCTTGTGGCTTGCAGCGGCACGGGAGGTACCATTTCCGGGACGGCCCGGTTCTTAAAGGAGCAAAATCCGGATATCCGCATCATCGGTGTGGATGCCTACGGATCTGTCCTTAAGAAATACCATGAAACGCGGGAGTTGGATCCGGATGAGATCTATCCCTACCGCATTGAAGGGCTGGGAAAGAACATGATCCCCCATGCCACGGATTTCGACATCATTGACCGCTTTGTAAAGGTGACCGACAAGTCCAGTGCCTTTATGGCCCGTGAGATTTGCAAAAGGGAGGGGATTTTTGCCGGATATACCTCAGGGGCGGCCATGCAGGCTGTGAAACAGCTTGAAGCTGCGGGTGAATTTAACGCCTCCAGCCGGGTCGTAGTGGTCTTCCCCGATCACGGATCACGCTATATGAGCAAGGTCTACAGCGACCAGTGGATGGAAGACCAGGGATTCCTCGAAGACACTCCCGTTGAGGAAGTTACTCCACCGGCGGAGATGGTAAAGTAGCCTGTCGCCAGGAGCTGTTAATCCTACATGCCATCTAGTGCCATTTGACCCGTATTATGGGTTATGAATCCTATATAAAATTCTGTACTTTTGCCCCATCCTTCTTCAGCCATTTCAACAGGGAATGGACGAAAATTGGAAACCAAGCTACTACCTATGAGAGATTTATTTGACCGCATTATTGAGAATAAAGGCCCACTGGGAAAATGGGCTGCCCAGGCTGAAGGTTATTTCGTGTTTCCTCAGCTGGAAGGGCCCATTTCAAACCGGATGAAATTCCAGGGAAGGGAAATGATCACCTGGAGCATCAATGACTATCTGGGGATGGCGAATTTGCCTGAAATCAAGAAAGTTGACGGGGAAGCAGCTTTGGAGCACGGGGCTGCGTATCCCATGGGGGCACGTATGATGAGTGGTCACACGGCCTACCATGAAAAACTCGAAAATCAACTCGCTGAATTTGTTAGCAAGGAATCTGCCTATCTCCTAAATTTTGGGTATCAGGGAATTATGTCGGCCATAGACGCCCTGGTCTCCAAGGATGATATCATCGTTTATGACGTTGACTCCCACGCCTGCATTATCGATGGGGTTCGCCTGCATGTCGGCAAGCGCTTCACCTTCAAGCACAACGATATTGAATCCCTGGAGAAAAACCTGGAAAGGGCCACTAAAATGGCGGAACAAACCGGGGGAGGCATTCTGGTGATCTCGGAAGGGGTTTTCGGAATGCGAGGGGAACAGGGCAAGTTAAAGGAAATTGTAGCCCTTAAAAGCAAATTCAATTTCCGTTTGCTCGTAGATGATGCCCATGGATTCGGGACCCTGGGTACCACCGGGGCCGGAGCAGGGGAAGAGCAGGGGGTACAGGATGACATCGATGTGTACTTTGCGACCTTTGCCAAATCCATGGCGGGTATTGGCGCATTCCTGGCGGCAGACAAAGAGATTATCGACTACCTTAAATACAACATGAGGTCGCAGATGTTTGCGAAGTCCCTTCCCATGATCTATGTGAAAGGAGCCCTAAAGCGTCTGGAGATGCTCAAGACCCGGCCTGAGCTTAAAGCTAAGCTTTGGGAGAATGTAAATGCACTTCAAAATGGACTCAAAGAACGCGGCTTTGACATTGGGACCACCACCAGCTGCGTAACACCGGTCTATCTCAACGGAAGCATTCCTGAAGCGATGGCACTTGTGAAGGACCTGCGTGAAAATTACGGTGTGTTTTGTTCAATTGTGGTGTACCCGGTCATTCCAAAGGGCCTTATCCTGCTTCGAATGATCCCTACGGCTACCCATACAGCCGAAGACATTGCAGAAACCCTGGACGCCTTTTCGGCCATACGGGAACGTCTTCAAAACGGGACGTACAAAAGACTTTCTGCCGCCGTGGCGGCTGCCATGGGGGAATAATCCCTGCCAACTTAAACGATATCCGGCCTGGGTTTTGCCCGGGCTTTTTTATAGATCCTTCCGAAAGGTACAGCGCCGCTTATAGACTTCCGGGCTGAAATGCTTCCAGATCTGCTGCACATGTATATTCTCGGCAAGCTCCGGGGTGCGGTAGCCCATCTGGATCCCACGTTTTTTAAAGACGTCGTAGTATTCGTTGAAGATGATAGAAGTAACCCCCTTTTTCTGGTATTCAGGTTTAATGCCAATCAGGTAAAACAAGACATCCCTGCTCTTTTTTCTCGCCTGCAGCAAGTGGTAAAAGCCCATTGGGAATAAGCGACCTTTGGCTTTCTGCAGTGCCCGGGCAAAAGAGGGCATAACCATGGCGAACGCAATGATGCGATCCTGGTCATCCACTATAAATTTTATATACTCCGGATTGACAAAGGAGATGTACTTTTTCTTGAAGTAATCCTTTTGCTGCTCTGAAACGGGAACGAAGGAGGACAAACGCGAATAGGTTGCGTTAAACAGCTCGAACATCTCGTCCACCCTGGGCAGTAATTCTGCGGTTGTGGCAGGGTTCAGGGGGCTGAGGTTATAGCGCTTCCGAATAACAGTCTGCACGCGCTTAAAGAAAGTAGGGTCAATATCCTTTATGGAAAACCTGCTTTCGATGTATTGTTTTTCCACTTTAAGGCCGTGTGTGCTCAGGTGTTCGGCGTAGTAGGGATGGTTGTACCAGGTAACCATGCTTCCCATTTCTTCGAAGCCCTCCGTAAGGACCCCTACCTTATCGAGGTTGGTGAAACCCATTGGCCCTTCCATATATTGCATTTGGTGCGTGCTCCCCCATTCTGCAACCGCTGCCAGCAGGGCGCCGGACACTTCTGTATCGTCTTCGAAGTCCATCCATCCGAACCGAATCTTCGGTTGTCCGAGATCCCTGACTTCTGTCCAGTTGATTATCGCGGCTACCCTCCCTACAAGCTTTTTACCCCGGTAGGCCAAAAAAAATCGGGCCTCGGCCTGGTTAAAGGCAGGGTTCATCTTTGGGTTGAAGGTATCCAGTTCCTCTTTGATAATAGGGGGCACCCAATAGGGGGAATCCCTGTAGAGCGAAAAGGGAAACTTGACAAAGGCTTTTTTCTCCCTCCTGGTATGGACTTCTTTTATCAGGACCATGGGATTGAATTATTATCCAATATTAGGCATAATAACCCATTGAGGAAAGTGAAATCTCTTAAAGCCGGGACCTGCCGCCCCCTGGATTAATTGTCGAAGTCCAGGGCTGCAGCGGCTTTTCGATCCTTTTTCCGCTTTTGGCGTTTTTCCTTCCGCGATATTCCGATGTCCGACCCCTTCTTTTTCATGGAATTGCGCTTGATCCGTGATTTCTGATCCTCGATGGCTTTGTCCTTATGGTAATCCAGACGGTACGAAATGCCACCGGTGGCAAAGATTCCACCCGGGTCGTTGAAGCTATAGGTGAATGACACATCGGCCTGAAAGTCCTCATGGACCAGATAGGCCAATCCGCTTCTCAGGAGCATGTCAGAATACCGGTCGCTGTCAATGCCCTGGTTCTCCAGAAAAACACTCCACCTGGGATTGCGAAACGCATGGGAATATGAGATCAAATAACTCAGTTCAGGAAAGTCTGTCCCTATGCGGTCATATGCCAGGTTGGTAACCAGTACGGATCGAGGCGTGAGGCGACTCTGGGTAGCGACCAGCGCTCTTGGGGAAAAGGAAGGCTCATTGGGAAAAAAGGGATTGTCCCCGAAGTTGAAATTGGCCCCGGCATACACAGAAACTGCCGGCACCAGATTTCGGAGCTGGAACTTGTTGTTTGCCCTCCAGCTGAGCAGGTTGGGCTTGTTTCGTTCCGGGTTTTTGAACGGATCGAAAACCAGGTACTTGGCGCCCAGCCGATTCCTTCCAAAACCACTCAGGTTCTCTTCCACCCCTGTTTCCAGGTCGCTGATCGTCTGGTTCAGGTAAGTGCCTTCGTAATGCAATTCCAGGTTTTCCAGCAAAAGGCCGTAGCGAAGGCCCAAATCCACACCGAATAAGTTGGAATCGAAGTCGTCGTTGGATTCACCCGATTGTCCGTACGAGAAACCTGATTCCAGTTGAATAACCCCTGTCCCCACGGCATAGGCACTAACAGATTGGCCCGGCCTGTTTGAATTGATGACTTCGGTATACTGGGCCCTACCATTAAAGCCCGGGATTACCAGGATCAGCAGCAGGAGGAACAGCTGTGTTTTCCAGGGAGCTGAAGGGCTGAAAACTACCATTTTCATAAGATTTTGGACATTTGTACTGTTATTACAACGCTGGAATTGTAATTTTGATATACATTAACTGAACGCAATGGGTGTTTTGAGGACCATTTTCTGGATTCTCCTTGGGTATTATCTGCTGAAAATACTGGGCAGGTTGCTGCGGCCATGGCTGCATTCCTATGCCCGAAAAAAAACGGAAGACCTCTTTCGCCAGGCCGCTTCAGATCCACGGAGAAGCCAGGATACCGGGACCAAGGTCGGAGAGGTCACTATTGATAAACCACCACCGGCACGAATGCAGTCCAGGACAAAAGTGGGCGAGTATATCGATTACGAGGAGGTGGAATAATTCAAGGCAACACAACCCATGAACCAAGGTTTCAGGAATTTCATCACACATTTTTTTGCGCTCGCCTTTTTTGCCCTTGTGGCCCTGTTGTATTTCTACCCTGTTCTGCAGGGGAAAGTGATCTATCAGTCTGATATTGTCCAATACCGAGGGATGGCGGAGGAGCAGGAGTCTTTTCGCGGGCAGTATGGGGAGGAACCCTACTGGACCAATGCGGCCTTCGGAGGGATGCCGACCTATCAGCTGGGTGCGCGCTATCCACACAACTACGTCAAGAAACTTGACCGCATCATTCGTTTTCTGCCACGACCGGCAGATTATCTATTTCTATATTTCCTGGGGTTTTATGTGCTTATGGGCTGCATGAAGGTAGAATACCGGCTGGCCATTCTGGGAGCCCTTGCCTTTGGTTTTTCAACCTATTTGATCGTCATTCTGGGGGTGGGGCACAATGCCAAGGCGCATGCCATCGGATACCTGCCTATGGTGCTGGGGGGCATTATACTGACTTTCAGAGGAAAATATCTGTGGGGATTCTTGCTGACGGCCCTTGCCGTTGCCCTTGAAATCCAGGCCAATCACTTCCAGATGACCTACTATTTCCTGTTTCTGGTCCTTCCCCTGGGGATTGCCTATCTGGTGGATGCCATCCGTAAAAAACAGCTAAAGCATTTCTTTATTGCCGTGGCGCTTTTGCTCCCTGCTGCCGCGCTGGGTATCGTGGTCAACGCCACCTCCCTGATGGCCACTCGGGAATATGCCGCCTGGAGCACACGGGGCCCCTCGGTTTTGTCCATAAATCCGGACGGCAGTCCCAAGGCTCAGCTAGACGGATTGGACCGGGAGTACATCACACAGTACAGCTACGGCATCGTGGAATCCCTTAACCTGTTCGTACCCCGGCTTTTTGGAGGGGGGTCGGTAGAAAAGATGGGGGAAGACTCCCGTACGTATAACTATTTGATAGACCAGGGGGTTCCCAGGTCCCAGGCCCTTGAATTCAGCAACAACCTTCAGCTCTACTGGGGTGATCAACCCATAGTCGCCGCACCTCCCTATCTGGGGGCGGTAATACTATTCCTATTTCTGCTGGGCCTGCTTCTGGTCAGGGGCCGGGCAAAATGGTGGTTGTTGGGTGCCTCTGTGCTTGCCCTGGTACTGTCATGGGGGAAGCATTTCCCCCTGCTGACCGATTTGATGATCGATCATTTCCCGCTTTACAATAAATTCAGGGCAGTTTCTTCCATACAGGTAATCCTGGAGCTCTGCGTTCCGATCCTCGCCGTGCTGGCCATCCGCGCCTGGACCTCCGTAGAAACGGCAGACACCCACAGGAGAAAGGCCCTGATGTATAGCTTTTTGGGGGTGCTGGGATTGGGAGTGGTCCTGCTCCTGCTTAAATCCACCTTTGATTTTACTGCCGGCAACGATGAGATGCTTACCCGTTATTTCGGAGCGGATTTGGTAGAGCTTATCCGAAGGGACCGCGAATTGGTCTATGTGCAGGATACCCTTCGCTCAATGGCCTTCATAGTCCTTACGGCATTGCTGTTGTGGCTGAACATGAAGGATCGCCTGACCACCCGTTGGCTCTTGCCAGCATTGGGATTGCTGGTGGTCATCGACCTGGTTGGGGTGGATATGCGCTATGTCAATAAGGAAGACTTCATTTCCCAAAGAAGGCTGGACAATAGCTTTGCCATGTCACAGGCAGATCAGCAAATCCTGAAGGATACCGCCAACTACAGGGTCCTGAATTTAAACGAAGGTCTGAATGGAGCCAGGACCTCCTATTTCCATAAGTCCCTGGGGGGGTACCATGCGGCTAAACCGCGCCGGCTGCAGGACTTGTTTGAATTCCATGTGTATCAGAATAACCGGGAGGTCCTGAACATGCTCAATGCCAAATACGTGATCCAGTCGGATGCTGAGGGAAATCCCCGGGCCTCATTAAATCCGGAAGCTCTGGGCAATGCCTGGTTTGTCGGTGAATTGCGATCGGTCAGCAGTCCTGATGAGGCGATACGCGCCCTGGATACCCTCCGGCCCGGCCGCATGGCCCTTATCAATTCAAATGACTTTCCGGACATATCTACAGGAAGCTTTGCAGCCGATTCCACCGCCCGAATAGTTATGCAAAAATATCAGCCAAACGAGTTGGTCTACCGCACTTCGAATTCCGGCAAGGGGATGGCGGTCTTCTCTGAAATGTATTATCCCGAAGGATGGCAGGCTTATATTGATGGAGAGCCACAACCGCACTTCCGCGTGAATTATGCGCTTAGGGGCATGGTGATTCCGGAAGGAAACCATACGGTTGTTTTTCGGTTCGAACCCGAAGTGGTTCGCAAGGGAAGCCAGATCAGCCTCGGAGCTACCATTTTACTGGCCCTTTTGCTCCTCGGTGGGGCAGGGGCAGGCCTGTTGAAGCGAAAAAGGGAGCAGGATTGAGCCTTGGAATTGAAAAAAGCACTTATAGTCACCTATTACTGGCCCCCTGCCGGAGGCCCGGGTGTACAACGCTGGCTATACTTTAGCCGGTATCTTAAAGAATTTGGGGTGCAACCTGTCATTTACACCCCGGAGAACCCGCATTATCCCATCCTGGATCCGGCATTGGAATTGCTCATCCCAGATGATCTGCCCGTTTACCGGAAGAAGATTTGGGAACCCTATCATCTGGCGAGTTGGATCAGCCCTGCCAAAACACGTCGCATCAGTTCGGGCATTATCAACCGGGAGCAACCTTCTGCCCTGGAGCGGTTGCTGTTATGGATCCGCGGAAACCTGTTTATACCAGATGCCCGAAAGTTCTGGGTAAGACCCTCTGTAACCTTTCTCGCCGGGATACTCAAAAGGGAAGGAATCGATATGGTGATTACTACCGGCCCGCCCCACAGCCTACACCTGATCGGGATGTCGCTCAGGGAACAAACGGGTGTTCGGTGGATTGCTGATTTCCGGGACCCATGGACCTCAATTGGATACCACAAGGCATTGCATCTCAGCAAAAGAGCCCAAATGAAACACAAGGCACTGGAGCATCAAGTGCTCAGCCGTGCAGATGCTATTATTACCACAAGCGAACGCACCCGGAAGGAATTTCAGGGAATTACCTCCCGCCCCATCCATGTAATCACCAATGGGTACGTGGAGGGACCCTTCCAAAAGGACCAACCGGAAGGCAAATTCAGATTGGCCCATATCGGCAGCCTGCTAAGCGGTCGCAATCCGGTTTCCTTATGGAAGGCCTTGAGCACCCTGCGGCAGGAGTATCCGGATTTTGAGCGGGATCTGGAAATTAACCTCACCGGTGTGGTGAGCGAGGAAGTTCTGGATAGTATTGAGGAACATGGGCTGGAAACCTGCCTTCGGGTAACGCCCTACGTTCCCCATGCCCGCGCCCTGGAATTGCAGCAAAAGGCACAGGTCTTGCTTTTACTGGAGATCGATGCCCCGGAAACGACAGGCATCATTCCGGGAAAGCTATTTGAGTATATGGCTGCCTCCCGACCGGTGCTTGCCATTGGTCCCGTGGGATGGGAGGCAGGACAGCTGGTTGTGGAGACCCAATGCGGTGCTGCTTTCAGGTACCGGGATGAGGAGGGGATCCGGACGACCTTATTGGACTGGTACCGAAAATACCGGGAAGGAGTCCTGGAAGTGAAGGGCAAGGGCATAGGGGCGTATCATCGAAAAGCATTAACCGAAAGGCTGGTCAAAGAAATTCTATGGGTATAGTTCGCAGACAATCCCTTATCAACACAGCCATCACCTATGCGGGTTTTGGGCTGGGTGCCATCAATACGCTGCTTTTGTATACCCGGATCCTGTCCGAGACGTATTACGGGTTGGTGGGAGTGATGCTATCTACGGCCGTCCTCTTGATGCCTGTGCTGTCTTTCGGGATCCCAAATACGATGGTAAAGTATTATGCGGGGTTCAAACAGCGGAAGGACCTCCAGTCTTTCCTCACCCTGGCGCTGTTGTTACCCCTGTTGGCCATCCTGCCCCTGGGAGCTTTCAGCTATTTGGCCAATGAGACCATCGGAGCCTTTCTCGCCAGGAAGAATGCCATCGTAGCGGACTACGTGGGACCCATTTTCTGGATCGGGTTCTTTATGGCCTATTTTGAGGTTTTCTTTGCCTGGAGCAAGGTTTGTTTAAAATCCACCTTTGGCACCTTTCTTAAGGAGGTTTTTGTGCGAATAGGCGTCACTATATTGCTCCTGCTGCTGTTTTCAGGATACCTCACTGAACCCCAATTTCTTTATGGCCTTACGGCATTATATGGCCTTCGGACCCTTGTCATGGCCGTTCATGCCCTGAAACTGCAACCCCTCAAACCCAGGGCAAGCCTGCCCCGCGGAACGGCAGGGATCTTAAAATACTCCAGCCTTATCATCCTTGGTGGATCGATTTCCGTAGTGCTGCTAGAAATAGACCGGTTTATGATCAATCAGTATATACAGATTGAGAATGTGGCGTACTATACCGTAGCCGTTTTTATAGCTACCGTGATCATTGTGCCGTTTCGGTCGATGAACCAAATCGCCTATCCGTTGACCGCTTCCCTTATGAATGCGAAGGACTACAAGGGACTCCGGGAGCTCTATAAGCGAAGCTCCCTTAGCCTGCTCACCATTTCTGCCCTTATCTTTTTAGGGGTTCTGCTTAATGTCGAGGACCTTTACCTGCTCCTGCCCGAAAACTACCGGGGAGGTTTTCAGGTGGTGTTGCTCCTGGGGCTGGCACGCCTGTTTGATTCATTCCTCGGAATCAACACCGCCATTTTGTACAATTCCCGTTACTATGGCACCCTGCTCTTGATGGGCGTCCTGCTGGGGCTGCTTACCATAGTGCTGAACGCCTGGATGATTCCCAGACAGGGCCTGACCGGGGCAGCACTGGCGACCTTTATATCCATTGCCCTTTACAATATTGCCAAACTCCTTTTTGTGAAGTGGAAATTTGGGCTGGTACCCTGGAGTAGAAACAGCCTGATGGTTTTTGCCCTCTCGATTGGAACCTATATCCTGATTTTTTGGATGCAATTCGGTTTCCACCCCGTAGTCAATATCATCCTGAAAAGCTTGCTCATCGCTTTGGTCTATCTCGGGGGGGTCATCCGGTTTCGTCTTTCTGAAGACCTGATCCAACTTATCCAAGGGCGTTTTAAAGAATAGACCCCGGAAAACATTTGCTTTCACGGGGCCTAAACAACTAACCAACCTAAAACTCATCTATCTACCTCGGATTTCTTCCGGCTGTTCTTGCCTTGGTATTCCGAGACTTGCTTCTCGCCGAGGTAGCCGCACTCCTTCTTTTTGAAGCCTGTACGCTGGCCACCTTCCTGTTGGAATCCTTTTCCCTGCGAACCCGCGTAGGGGAGGAGCTCCTGGATGGAGAGGGCTTGGACCTAGCGATCTTAGAGCCGCGCTTTTCGCCTATGGCCTTCCCGCTGCTAACCCGGGAGCTGCGTTTATAGGTCTCAGAGCCTTTGCGCTTCACAACCCTTGGGCTGTTTCCATGGAGATCCTTTCGTCCGGATTCCGTCCTTTGCGTAGCCACGGACCGCCTCGTCCTGGTATTTTGGCTAAGGTTCTTATTGCCGGACTGTCGGGAGCTTTGAACAAGCTTCCCATTCCTTCCGTTGCTCCTTGCCACAACCCGGCTATCATTCCTGTAGATCCTGCTGCGTTCTGCACGGGTGTGGTGCCTGTGGGTCTGTCCTACCCGGGCATAAGCCCTTCGCACATTGTGGTGATAAGGCCTGTGATAGGTATACCGAACAGGGTGATAATACCTCCTGTACGGGCGCGGATACACCATGCAATAGCCTACCGCAGGTCTAACGAAATACTGGTGGAAGGGTTGGTAAACATAATATCGGTTAAAGGGATTCACATACCCCACGTGGTAATTGTAATACCCCAGACTGTTGTAGTAAACCCGCATCCCTCCAAGTCGGAACAGCCGACCATTCCGGTAGGAGATAAACACATTTCCGATGCGGTTCACCCGCCCGTAATAGTCATAGTATACCGGTACATGCCTGACCTGGACTACCGCTCCGAAGTCGTCGTACTGTACATAGCGGTTGTAGTTAAAGCCCGAGTTAAAGGTGACCGCTGTGGCTCCAAAGGCTACTCCTGCCTGTACTCCGGCCGGGTTATTGAGGTAAAAGTCAAATTCGCCATCCGGATATACTGCGAAGGAAACCCCATTTTCTACAAAGATGAAGGAATTGGAATATCCAAAAGTTGTCATGGTAGAAGCCAACGTCTGTTCTGGCGCAGCCTGGGCGCTTCCGGTTCCCAGCAAAAGGACTGCTATAAGGAATACAACATTTTTCATGGCATTAGGGTTTTTAGTTCCGGATGCAACTATTTACATCCACCCAGTAAAAATCAAGCACCGTGCCAAACTTGCTTAAATAAATTTAAAGCACTGAAATACAGATAGATAAATAAAGTGTTAATGAAGGATATTGCCTAAAATATCCTGGAGGGTGAAGTATAAACAGCCGGTTGAAGCGCCCGGTAAGGCCTACCCAGGCAGTTTGTCTTTTAAGTACCGTCCGGTGATGGAATCCGGGTGGGCGGCGACCTGCTCAGGAGTGCCGAAGGCAATGAGTTGTCCCCCTTTATCTCCGCCTTCCGGGCCCAGGTCAATGACATGGTCCGCACTTTTGATCAGTTCGATGTTGTGTTCGATGACGATGATGGAATGTCCCTTCCCGATCAGGGCATTGAAGGAATCAAGTAGTTTCTTAATATCGTGGAAGTGCAGTCCCGTGGTGGGTTCATCAAAGATAAACAGGGCTTTTTCCCTTCCCCTTCCCTTGCCTAGGAAAGAAGCCAGTTTGATCCGTTGGGCCTCCCCACCTGATAGGGTGGAAGAAGGCTGACCCAGGGCGACATATCCAAGCCCCACGTCCTGCAGCGGTTGGAGTTTAGCAGCGATCTTGTCCGATTTGTGTTTTTGAAAGAAGGCTATGGCCTCATCCACAGTCATCTGGAGCACGTCATGGATTGAGGCTCCAAAGTAGGTCACCTCCAGGATCTCTTTCCGAAACCGTCTTCCACGGCACTGGTCACATTCCAGGTGAACGTCGGCCATAAACTGCATTTCTACCGTGATTTCCCCTTCTCCCTTACACTTTTCGCATCTTCCGCCATCCACGTTGAAGGAAAAGTGTTTTGATTTATAACCCCGAATTTTGCTGAGTTTTTCCCTGGCAAAAACGCTTCGGATTTCATCGTATGCCTTTAGGTAGGTTACCGGATTGGAACGGGAGGAGCGCCCGATGGGATTTTGATCCACGAATTCGACATGGCGCAGAAAGCTGTATTCCCCTTCCAGATCCCTGTGCTGTCCTGCCTTTTCACCATATCCGCCCAGCTTTTTCTGCAGGGCCGGATAGAGGATTTTGTTGACCAGGGTGCTTTTTCCACTTCCTGAGATTCCGGTAACCACAGTCAGGACCTGCAGCGGAAAAGTGACATCGATGTTGGCAAGGTTGTGTTGAAGGGCCCCAACCACTTTTAGGTATCCGTTGGGTTTTCTTCGAGATGCAGGCACCGGGATTTCGAGCTTTCCATTCAGGTATCCGGCCGTGAGGGAATCCGCCTGCATGATTTCCTCCAGGCTACCCGTAGCAACGATTTCACCGCCCTGCGTGCCTGCCTCGGGCCCGATATCAATAATGCGATCCGCAGCACGCATCATTTCTTCATCGTGTTCCACCACAATTACCGTATTTCCCAGGTCCCTTAAGGATTCCAGTACCTGGATCAGATTTTCCGAATCCCTGGGGTGGAGACCCACGCTGGGCTCGTCAAGGATATACATGGAGCCTACAAGGCTGCTCCCCAGTGAGGTGGCCAGGTTGATCCGCTGGCTTTCTCCTCCAGATAGGGTATTGGATTTTCGGTTAAGGGTGAGGTAGCCGAGGCCTACTTTCAGGAGGTAGGCGAGGCGGTTTCGGATCTCGAGCAATAAACGCCTGGCGATTTCTTCCTCGTGGGGTTCGAGCTGAAGGGTGTCAAAAAACCGGGCAAGCTTATAAATGGGCATTTCGACCAGTTCCGCAATAGGCTTGCCCCCGACCATGACATAGGATGCCTCCTTCCGAAGTCGTCCCCCCTTGCAGGTCGAACATCTTGTCTTTCCCCTGTATCTGGAAAGCATCACGCGGTTTTGGATTTTGTAGCTCTTCTCTTCCAGTCGCTGGAAAAAGTCATGTAGTCCGTCAAAATAACCGTTCCCCTCCCATACAAGATCACGTTGTTCCCGGGTCAGCTCATGCCAGGGTTTATGGATGGGAAAATCAAATTTGTAGGCGCTGTTCACCAGCTGGTCCCGGTACCAACCCATGCTTTCGCCTTTCCAGGGGGCAATGGCATGGTCGTATACCGACAGGGACGTATTGGGAACCACCAGGTCTTCATCAATCCCTATCACATCCCCATAACCCTCACATTTGGGACAGGCCCCGTACGGATTGTTAAAACTGAATAGATGTACATTGGGTTCGGGGAATACCATTCCATCTAATTCGAACTTGTTGCTGAAGGCAGACCGGTCGCCCTTGTCTACAGATTCGATAAAACAGGTTCCCTTTCCTTCAAAAAAGGCAGTGTCAACAGCCCCTGCAAGCCTGTTCAGGAAGTCCTCATCGTCCTTTTTAACCACGATCCGGTCGATGACCAGCTCGAAGTTCCTGCCGATATCGGACATTTCCGCCTGGATCCGCAGGACATCCCCCTTGTGTTTGAGGCGGGCGTACCCTTGTTTGGTGAGGAGCTGCAGGAAAGGAGCGACCTCCCGATCCTCAGGGACGCTTATGGGAGCCAGCAGCAACAGGCGGGTACCTTCGGGAGCTTCGCGGACAAAGTCCACTACATCCTGTACCCGGTGCTTGAAGACTTCATTACCGGAGACTGGCGAGAAGGTCCTTCCAATTCGGGCATAAAGGAGCTTCAGGTAGTCGTAGATCTCCGTACTGGTCCCAACGGTGGATCTCGGGTTGGTGGAGTTTACTTTTTGTTCAATGGCAATGGCCGGGGCGATCCCGTGAATGTAGTCAACCTTGGGTTTGTCCAGTTTGCCCAGGAATTGTCGTGCATAGGAAGAGAGGCTTTCCACATACCGGCGCTGACCTTCCGCATATAGGGTGTCAAATGCCAGGGAAGACTTTCCGGAACCAGACATGCCTGTGATGACCACCAGTTGGTTCCTGGGGATCTGTACATCTATGTTTTTCAGATTGTGCAGCTTCGCCCCCTTAATGAAGATGGCCTTTTTAGTGTCTATTTTCTCAGCAGCTTCCATAGCAAATTTCGAAGCTTCAAAGATACGACTTGTCCATTTCAAAAACCAGCTGCTAAAGACTGCCAGATGGTGGGGTAGGAGCATCCCAATTTTGGAGCTGACAAAATTTTTCTATATTTGGAATCTATTCCTCAAATCGTTTACGCCTATACAGCACTATTACTTTTTTGAAATGCAGTAACGGACCACTGGAGTTTCGAGCTTTCGGAACCGTGGGAATTAATCAAAAAAGTAAGTTGTATGGAAACCCGTATCGATGATGCCGAACTTATACGCGAATATCTAAACGGGGACGAGCGCTCCCTGGAATTCCTCATTGAAAGACACAACCGCCGGATTTTTAATTTTATTTACTCCAAGGTATTTGATCGCGAGGTCACTGAAGACATTTTTCAGGACACCTTTATAAAGGTTATCCGGACCATGAAGCTGGGCAAGTATAATGAAGAGGGGAAGTTTCTTCCGTGGGTCATGAGAATTGCCCATAACCTCGTGGTTGACCACTATCGGAAAAGCAATCGGATGCCGCGGTACGAGGGCAGTGCTGAATTTCATGTTTTCTCTGTCCTGCAGGATGACAAGCTCAACGCCGAAAAGCGGCTGATCAAAGACCAGATTGAATCGGACCTCGGGATCATGATCGACCGGTTGCCACCGGAACAGCAGGATGTGGTGCGTATGCGCATGTATCAGGACATGAGCTTTAAGGAAATTGCTGAAAAAACGGGGGTGAGCATCAACACTGCCCTTGGCCGGATGCGGTATGCGCTCATTAATCTGCGCAAATTCATCGAGGAACACCATATTGTTTTAACGGAGTAATTTGCCGTAAATCGGAACATTTTGCTTTGGACGATTTTAATGGGTCCCAGGACGAGTCGCGCCAAAGGTTCCCGATTGGATTGCGTTATTTTGAGACATAACAGCAATCCCATGGAAAAACTTTACCACCAATCGAACAATACTACTGAGCAGCATAAAGCGTCTGAAGAAACCGTTCGTTTTTTGCTCGACTATTCCAGATCCCTTTCTGTTGTAAAATCAAAGGGGCTTACTTTTGAGCGAAACCTGAATTGAGTTTAGTGAACTGAAAGTCAATAGTCTTTATAAAGGCCCGGCAAGATTGCCGGGCTTTTTTTATTGGTGAGGCTACCGACTGCTCCTGTGCATTTTGGCTCCGGCAATGTCACTGATTTGCAGGCTGAAAAGCTAAAATCATCGTTTTACATCAAGATTCCGGTGTTTTACAACATAGTTTTTTCCCCGGCAACCCCTTTATCTACTTTTAGAATGCGTTTGAGGGACAACAGACCTCCAATAACGAACCAAAATCTTGCTAAAGAACCAAAACTGAACAAATAATACGCTCTATGGAACTTCAGATCGACGATTCAATCCTGGTACAGGAATATTTAGGTGGCAATGAGAGAGCTCTTGAGACCCTGATCAACCGGCATAACCAACGGGTGACCAGCTTTATTTATTCCAAAGTACTGGACAGGGATATTACTGAAGATATTTTTCAGGATACCTTTATTAAGGTGATCAATACCCTCAAGCGCGGGAATTACAGCGAAGAAGGCAAGTTCCTTCCATGGGTCATGCGTATTGCCCACAACCTGATTATTGATCATTTCCGAAAGAACAAGCGGATGCCGAAGTTTGAGGGGAGTGATGATTTCAATATATTCTCTGTGATCGGGGATGACAAGCCCAATGCAGAGCGCCAAATGATCAAAGATCAGATTGACAGTGATCTGGGGGTACTCATCGAGGAGCTTCCGGATGATCAGCGGGATGTGCTCATCATGCGTATCTACAAGGATATGAGCTTTAAAGAGATCTCCGAAGCTACGGGGGTCAGCATCAACACGGCCCTGGGGCGTATGCGGTATGCCCTGATCAATCTCAGGAAGATCATCCAAAAGAATAAAATAGTCTTAACGAATTACTAATCTGAATCCACCGAGCAATATTTCCATAGGGGTTGCGTTATAATGATGTAACGAACTCTAAGTATATGGAAAAAATTTACTCAGAACAGGCCAATACATGCGAGGGATGCACTGTGAACAAGGAGACGATCGATTTTCTTCTCCAGTACTCCAAAACATTACATGTATTAGGATACAAGGGATTCACTTTTGAATCCAACCTAAACTAAAAACAACGACCCGCTTCTCAGCGGGTCTTTTTTTTGGCATAATAATCCCGCAGCACCTTTTTTCTTCCAATTTTCCCGGTAATTGGGTCTTTTTCCAGGTCCCAACCCCGGGCCGGGCAGTATTGCCGTCCATACCAAATGATCTGAAGATGTAATTTGTTCCATAACTCCCTTGGGAAAAGCCGCTTGGCATCTTTTTCGGTCTTTACGACATTCTTCCCGGTAGAGAGTCCCCATCTGTACATGAGCCGATGAATATGCGTATCTACGGGAAAAGCCGGAATGCCAAAGGCTTGTGAGACAACAACACTGGCTGTTTTATGCCCTACGCCCGGCAATTCTTCCAGCGCCTCCAGCTCCCTGGGTACGGCTCCTCCGTATTTGTCAATAAGAATTTGAGATAGTTTATGAATGGCCCTGGCCTTGGTAGGCGAAAGGCCTACAGGGCGAATGATCTCTCGTATTTCGTCCACTTCCAGACGCACCATGGCCTGTGGAGTATCCGCCTTTGCAAATAGGAGGGGGGTAGTCTGGTTTACCCGCACATCGGTACTCTGGGCAGACAATAAGACTGCGATCAGGAGGGTGTAGGGGTCCCGGTGATCCAGGGGAACAGGGATTTCCGGGTAAAATTCCTCCAATTTTTCGATTACAAAAGCGGCCTTTTCTTTCTTGGTCATTTTGTTTAATTTTACACAAAAATAAATAAACAGAAAGTAGAACTATGAATACACTCAAAGCGGGAGACAAAGTACCGGAATTTACAGCTACGGACCAAGATGGGAATACCGTATCCCTTTCTGACTTCAAGGGTAAAAAATTGGTGGTATTCTTCTATCCCAGGGCAAATACGCCGGGTTGCACGGCTGAAGCCTGTAACCTCAGGGATCACTACAGGGAATTACAGGAGGCGGGATATGCACTTCTTGGCGTAAGTGCCGATTCTCAGAAGAAACAGGCGAATTTCCGCAACAAGTTCGATTTCCCTTTTCCGCTGCTGGCGGACGAGGACCGGGTCGTTATTGAAGCTTTTGGGGTTTGGGGCCCCAAAAAATTCATGGGCAGGGAATTCGATGGCATCCATCGCAAGACCTTCCTTATCGACGAGAATGGAGTAGTACAGCGGGTGATCGATAAGGTGAAAACCAAGGATCATGCGGCTCAGATACTGGACGCCTAAATGATTTACGCCGGATGGGGCCTCCCATCCGGTTTGTTACTCTACGGACTGGGTAGCTGTATCCTTCTTGGGGATAAACAGGTGGTTTTCCTTGATGATATTGGCAATCCCATCCGGAAGCATTTCTTCCCATCCATCTTCCTGATTGGTGATCTTTTTAAGGACATCCCGTGAGTAGATGTCAAGGACTTCGGGATCGTAGTCGATAATATCCATCACCTTTCCGTTGTACTTAAAGAATTTGTAGAGTTCCTTCATCCGCGGATGAACCTTGATGTTGTTGCTGGTCAGGGTACGGCCGGATTCCACATCCCGCATCGGATAGAGGTAGACAATCAGGTTTTTAAAGAACAACTTGCCGAAAGCCTCGAGGATCCCTCCGCTCAAATGGCGGTAATACTTTTCGTCAAAGACGTCCACAAGGTTGCTAACCCCCATGGTAAGGGCCATGCGTTCCTTGGTGTAGTTGTTGAAGTACTCCACCAGCTTGTAGTACTCCTGGAAATTGGAGATCATTACAAAGTGGCCCAGCGAACAAAGCAATTCCGCCCGGTCCATAAAATCCTGCTCGTCGATCTCACCCAGGGCCTTTAGGTTGGAAAGTGTGATCTCAAAGATCACGATGGTATTGTCCTCATCCACCGTGCGTTCCCGTATAAAGATCTCATAGGACTTTTTGAACATGTCCAAATTGACCTTGGTCACAGGCCTGAAGCTCCCACGGAGGGCCAGAATATTCTTTTTATAGAGAACAGCGGCCGGCAGGAGGTTATTGCCGTCGGGTCCGAACATTACCGCATCCGTCATCCCGTTCTTGATCAGCTGCAGGCTCATCAGGCGGTTATCCACATTGGCGAAATTCGGGCCTGAAAAATTGATCATATCGATCTCAAGTATATCCTTGTCGATATGGTCGTAAAGGTATTTGAGCAGCTTTTTGGGTTTGTTGTATTTGAAAAAAGCTCCATAGATCAGGTTAACCCCAATGATCCCCAGGGTTTCCTGTTGCAGCCTGGCTTCATTTTGCTTGAAGCGGAGATGCAGGACGATCTCGTCGAATTCTTTTTGTTTGGGGTCCAGCTGGAAGCGGATACCTACCCAACCGTGCCCCTTGTATCTTTTGGTAAAATCGATGGTTGCCACGGTGTTGGCATACGCAAAGAATAACCGGTCAGGATGTTTTTCCCTGGGAATGCGCTCTTCCATAAGGCGCATTTCGTGGGAGAGCATCTTATGCAGCCGGCTCTGGGTGACGTAGCGCCGGTCATCTTCTATCCCATAAATGGCATCACTAAAAGCTTTGTCGTAGGCACTCATAGCCTTTGCTATGGTTCCGGAAGCTCCTCCGGCCCGGAAAAAATGCCGGGCTGTTTCCTGCCCTGCACCGATTTCTGCAAAGGTTCCGTAAATATCAGGATTAAGATTTATGCGAAGGGTTTTGGCTTTGATGGAGGGGACATTTTCAAAGGCAAACTCATTCTTTTGCACCGTGGCCATAATGGGTCAATTACAGTAAACAAAGTTAAAAAGATTGAACGATCCAAGTAATAAATAAGTTATAAATTTGGATAAAATAGACCAGCGGTTGAAGATAACCTTCCTTGGAACCGGAACTTCTCAGGGAATCCCCGTAATAGGGAGTAACGATCCTGTGTGCCTTAGTGATGATCCCAGGGACAAGCGCCTGCGTGTATCCGTATTGGTACAGGTAGACGGGCATAACATCGTCATCGATTGCGGCCCTGATTTTCGGCAACAAATGCTTCGCCACCCCATAAACCGGCTGGACGCCATTCTCTTTACCCATGAGCATGCCGACCACACTGCAGGCATAGATGATATCCGGCCATTTTTCTTCCGGCAGGGGGATATCCCCATTTATGCACATGATCGGGTAGTGGCCTCCCTGAACAAGCGTTTCGATTACATCTTTGCGGATGAGAACAGGTATCCCGGGGCCCCTGCAGTGGCGGTGCATCGGGTAGAGAAGGGAAAACCCTTTCCGCTGGGGGAGCTTTGGGTCACCCCGGTTGATGCGCGCCATAACCGCCTGCAGGTTTTCGGCTACCGGATCAAAGACTTTGCCTACCTGACGGACATCAAGACTATTGAGCCTGAAGAAAAGGCTCACCTGGAAGGTCTTAAAGTGCTTGTGGTGAACGCATTGCGAAAAGAGCCGCACCATTCTCACTTTAACCTGGACGAAGCGCTGGCCTTTGTCTCGGAAGTCAGGCCTGAACAGGCGTATTTCACCCATATCAGCCATAACATGGGTTTTCATGCTGAGGTCGAAAAACTGCTGCCCGACCATGTGCATATGGCTTACGACAACCTATCCTTAACGATCTAGCGTCATGCGAGAAAAAATATTCATCTACCTTTTTGTTTTTACAGCCCTGATTGCCCTGTATCTGGCTGTCAGCGGTTCTCGCAAACTCGAGAGCCGGGAGAAAGAACTACAACTTGCGGAGCAGGCCATGGGTGATTTGCAGGATTCCCTGCAGCAGGCGCGCCTGGCAGTACTCGATATGCAGTATTTCAGCCTGGATAACAATGACGATGCCCTGGCGTATTACGATCATTTGGATCTGGACCATCCTTCCCGCTACATCGCCGACAAACTCCTGGAGACCAATGAATCCCGGGGCAACAATCCCCTGGTCCCCTATGAGGGAATGGAAGGAGTCTTTAAGATCAACAAGATCAAGCTGCTGAACCATCGGTGGATTGTGGCTGACTTTTCAGACGGCAAGTTCTGGGGCGAGCTTTTGATTTCCTATGAGCTGCGGGAGGACCTGGGCGTGGATTTCACCCTGATCGATCATCTTTTGTATACCCGAAGCCAGTAATCAGTATTTGCCCTGCATCCATTTCAGAAAGGAGCGCAGGTTCTCCCCGGAAACCCCATGTCCTGCAGGGTACTCTTCATAGGTCACAGGAACCCCCAGGGACTTCAGGAACTCGGCGCTTTGCTGCGCCCAGGCCAGGGGAATGACCATGTCTGACTGTCCGTGGGAGGCATAGATGTCCAGATGGCTTAAATCCTTTGAGCGATATTGAGGCAACAGCATTTCCCGGTCTACATATCCACTGAGAGCAATGAGGGATTTCACGCGCTCCGGGTGCGAAAGTGCCAGGGAATAACTCAGGATGCTGCCCTGGCTAAAACCCAAAAGGCTGATCCGGTTGGGATCCAATTTATAGTCCTCAGTGGCTTTATCTATGGTTTGGATGAGTACATCCCTGGAGGCATTGGCCTGTTCGACATCATTCCATTTACCGCGCTCGGCATTGAAATCGATCGAATACCAGGCATAGCCAAAAGGCTGTAGCGTATAGGGAGCCCTGAGGGAAACCACAAAGAGGTCTTCAGGCAATTCACCGGCAAAGGAAAACAGGTCTGCCTCATTGCTTCCATATCCATGCAGGAGGAAAAGGGCCGGTGGCCGGGCATCCTTTCCGGAATCGGGCCGGATCAAATGTTCGAGGGGGAGGTTGGATTGAGGATTTGGATTCATTATTTGATAAATAAAAACCAGTGTTGAAAATAGGAGCCCAGCAGGGGTACTTCCTTTTTTTTGCCTTGCAGGGCTGCCATAAACCCATATATCCATAGGACAAAATAGCTCAGGTAGAGGGCACTCCAGGCATATGGATTGAACCATTGGCTCAGGAAGATGGCAAAACCCAACAATACAAGGTGGAGCCCGAAGGCCTGACGGGTATGGAAACGCGCGAAGTCATGCTTTGGCTCCAGGTTCATGGTGATGGAAATCAGGGCCCCCACCATGGTCAGGTAGGCAATAATGGCAATGGTTTTTGCCTGGGAGGAAGGCGCAGCCATCTACAGTGAGCTTTGGTCTCCGACGACAACTCCAAGGGCCTTCCCTTTAAGAGGTGCCCCCAGAAACATCGAATTCTTTGAGGTGCTTTTCAGATCGCCCTCCTCCAGGGAATATTCGGATTCGGGGTCAAAAAGCGTGAGCACCGCCCGCTGGCCGATTTCAATACGAACCGGATCCAGCCCGAACCGGGTTCTGCCGCGAGAAAGGATTTCGGCACTATCCTCAGGGCCGTAAAGCGCGTTCAATACGCCAAAAGCCTCCTCCAGGCCGGTGGCACCAAAGGCGGCCTGATCAAATTCACGTCTTTTGTGCTCGATGTCCATCGGACAATGGTCCGTGGTGACAAAATCGATCACCCCTGATTTGAGCGCTTTCTGCAGGAACTTAGATTCCTTAGTGGTCCTCAGGGGAGGGGATACCTTGAAGTTCGTCTCAAATTCTTTTAACACCGCATCGGTAAACCAAAGGTGATGTATAGCCACACTGCAGCTTACGTCCAGGCCCTTTTTCCTGGCAGCAGAGACCAGCTTTACGGAAGCCTCCGTGGATATGGTGGGGATATGCAGCTTTCCACCTGTGTATTCCAGGAGGGAAAGATCACGCGCGACTCTGAGTTCTTCTGACAATGCGGGAATGCCCTTCAGGCCCAGTCGGACCGAGACGTTTCCTTCATGCATCTGCCCCCTGGCGGCAAGTTGGGCCTCCTGGGGAAAGGAATAGACAAGGCCTCCAAACCCCTGGGAATACTCCAAAGCCAGCTTGAGCAGGTTCGGATTCTCAGTAGGTGCCTTATAGTCGCTGTAGGCGACGGCTCCGGCCTTATGCATATCGTAAAGCTCTGACAATTCCTTCCCTTCGGAATTCAGGGATAGGGTACCCATGGGGAAGAGCTCGGTACTCTGTCCTCTGGAGGCATCCTTGAGATATATGATATCAGCGCTGGAATCAGGCGTTGGATTGGTGTTCGTATTCAGGACGATGCCCGTAAACCCGCTATTTGCGGCTACTTCCAGTCCATTCGATATGGTCTCCCTTTCTTCGTATCCCGGTTCTCCAAAGCTAACGCTGCTATCAAACCACCCAGGAGAAACATGCAGGTTCTTTCCGGTGATCGTCTGTGGTTTTCCTTCGGGTTTGAGGTTGCTGCCAATGGCTTTGATCTTGCCGTTTTGGATGAGGATATCCCGTTTTTTAAGGTGCAGGCTGGGTTGACCTTTGTCGATGATGGTGGCGGATTTGATCAATAAGGTCATCGCATCGTTTTTTGTATGAGCATTTCAACCAATACGAAAAGCAGTGCTAAAATAACAAACCATTTCCAAAGGGAGGTGATCCGGGTGCTGTTTTGGTATTCCTTTACCAGGCTTTGAACGTCCGGATGGACTTCAAAGGATTCGGGCAATGTTGCAGGCTCCATGGCCTGTCGACTTTCGGCCCGGGAATAATTAAAGCTCAGATCCTCAATGGCTTCGCCCCGGGATTGTACCTGGTAGTTGCCGGCCACAGAAGGCTCCTCTCCGAATGACAACCGGGTTTTCCTTGCAAAAGACTGCTGTAGCGGGATAAAGGAATATTCCGGGTTGCTGACCTCCAGGATTTCGTCTTCCTGCAGGGAGACATTGAGATCCAGGAGGGCCTCCTGTCCGATCTGATAGTAGAGGTCCGCCCTGGGCAGGCCGGATTTTCCCATCGCATAAAAAGTGGGCACGATCAAAGGCGATAGGGTGAAATTGCTATGCGGGCTGCTCAATGGGGCAGCAAAAATATATATTCCTTCACCTCCGGAGAGGAAAGGTTGGCCGTTCTGATAAGCGATGATATTCGACAAATTCCCGGTCAACGGGTAATAAGCGTTGCTCCTGGGATACTCAAAATTATCGATGGACTTTTCAAATACGCCCCTGTAGAGGGGGTGGTCAAAATTGATTTCCGTAATCAGGATCTCACCAGGGATCTGGGATTGAAATCGGGACCCCAGGGATTCAAGCAGGCGATTGTACGAGGTCACTTCCGCCCGTGCAGACGGGATGACCACCAGGTTTCCGCCTTGTTCGGTGAAGCTGCCCAGGGCTTCAAGCAAAGGTATGGGGATCTCATCGAGCTCATTGAGCACGATCAGATGCTGACGCTGCAGCACACTGTAATCGAGCTGCCTAAGGGTAGACTGCTGCAGGTTAAAAGATTCCGGGGTAAAAATCCTGCTTAGATAAGCCGATGGGGCCGTTCCCAGGCTCACCACGTTGATTTTTCTCGGAGGATTCAGGGTCAGGAAGAGGGTGTTGTCAAACGACAGGCCATTGTCGGAAACTTGTATGGTTCCGTGGAGTATCTGGGTTTCAGGCAAGGTGAAAGTTGCCTGCATCATACCTCCGGGCTGTTCTAATGTTCCGGTCTTGGCCACCAGCTTATCCCCGTCGTACAGGGAAACCGGCAGGCTTTCGGCAGCATCGGTTCCGCTAATCTCAACGGTCAGTTCGAGGTTTTCAGGGCTGCCCTGGGCGATAAAGGCAGTATCCAGGCTGTAATTTTCCAGGGAATTCGAACGGGCCTGAACAGCCTTGACGGAGGCGTAGCCCCAGGATTCCCATCCTGAAGGATCCCAACCCCTGAAATCGGAGAGCAGCCATAGCTCTCTCGCGATGGAATCCGATTTGGAAAACAGGGATTCTATGCGGAAGCGAAGGGCTTCCGAGCCAAGCGTTTCCGAGCTGAAATCCAGATCCAGCAACCGCTCCTTGATGTCGTTGACACGAATGTCCGGAAGCATTTCTGAGTGGGTTACCAGGGTAAATCGGAGTTCTTCGGGAAAGAATTGAAGGATCTCCTGAATGTTTTGTTGGAGCAGATCGGTGTTTTGAACCCGTGCCTGCATGCTAAATGAATTATCAAGGAAAACGACTATTTCTTTCTCTTTATCAGTGGAATACGCGGGAATAAAGGGCTGACAAAAGGCCAGTACCAATGCAGCGAGCAGCGCCAGACGGCTAAGCAGGAGCAGCCATTTTTTTAGGCGGCTGCTCTTGTTGGATTCAGCCAGGATGCGCTCCAGGATTCTGACATTCGTAAAAGGAGTGGTCCGAAACCTGCGAAGTCGCAAGAGGTGCACCAGAATAGGAATGATGAGCAGGAGAAGACCCCATAGCAGTTCAGGATGCTGTAGTTGCATATACTTCCAAACGAATGATCAAATATAGCCATTTCGATGGCCCTGAGATGCAAAGGAATGTCTAAAAGAACAAGGAGGGATGGACTAAACAGCTCCGACCTGGCAGTTCAGCAGAAAAAGTAGAAATCTGTGCCTTCGTGCTGCGCCCTGCATCCCAGGAATCCCCTGATCTCTTTTTGAGCTTCCGAATTTGCCACCGTTACGATGCTCTGTGGGTTTTTGAGCCGGTCGAGCTTGGAGAAGTGTTCCATCGGGATATCGTAGATCCGCTTCCCTATCTTTTTGGGGTTGTCACAAAGCCAGTGAAAGGAAAGACTGCCCTCTCTGAGCATTTTCGCGATGGCTTTTCCCTTATATCCTGCTCCCCAGAGCACCAGGGGTCTGGATGGATCGCGATCCAGTTTCAGGAAGTAATGCAGCTTGATCTCCAGGAAATAATTTTGGGCATAATGCTCCGAGGTCCGGGAGGTGCGATGGTCGTAATCCCGCCAGTAGTGCAGCAAATCCGCACTCGGCAGACAGGTTAGCTCCGCCTCGTAAAAACGAAAACAGAGGTCGTAGTCCTCTGGGTATCGATGGGGGTTGAAAGCGCCGCATGCCTCCAGGTCCTGCCTGAAAACCATCCAGCAGGGGGAAGGGATGACGCATTCTTTGTAGATTTCATCGAAATTGGTTCCCCTGGCGGTCAATGCATTCAGCCACTGTTCATAACGCGCATATCCATCCGAGATCCCCCTGTCCGAGAAGTATTTCACCTGTCCCAGGGCAATGTTGCCCGGTCCACTCGCAAGCAATTGTTTGACCATTTTTTCGAGCCGCCCCTCGGCCATGCGATCGTCTGAATCCATACGGGAAACCAGTGCTCCCTGGCTGAGCCCATAGGATGTCCGGAGGGCCGGGATGATACCCCTGCCCGTGTTGCATACCACCCGAATCCGCATATCCTGCCGGGCATACCCGTCCAGGATGTTCCGGCTATCATCCGAGGAGTGGTCGTCCACCGCAATCAATTCCCAGTTGCGAAAGCTCTGGGTTTGAATCGAATCCAGGCACTCGGGTAAGAAGTTGGCCGTATTCTTAAAAGGCATGAGTATACTCAGCAGTGGATCCATCTTGGACATGCCATAATTATTGTTTATCCAGGGCCTGTCTTATGGCTGCTTCCGCCAGGGGAGCCATGATTTCATATCCTTTCCGCGTCGGGTGCACCCCATCCTCCGCCAGGTCAGGATCGAGGCCGTTTCGGTCATTGGCCATAGGGGTAAAATAATCCAGGTAGGTAAGATCCGCCTTTTCGGCATAGGAACGAATACTGGAGTTGAGCAATGGAATTTTTTTATCGGGCTGCATCCCGGGTTTCCAGGAATACGCTTCTGCCGGGAGCACAGAACAGAGTACAGGCTGAATTCCATTGGCCAGGGCCAGTTCCGCCATGGAGATGATATTGTCCAGGATTTGATCCAGGGTCATAGGACCTGTATTCCCGGCAATATCGTTGGGTCCTGCCAGAATCAGGACTACTTTGGGTCTAAGGGAAATGACATCCTGTCGAAACCGAAGCAGCATCTGAGGCGTGGTTTGCCCGCCTATACCCCGATTTATATATGGTTTTCCTTCGAAAAACTCCGGCATTGTATACAGCCAGCCGATGGTGATGGAATTCCCCATAAACACCACCCTGTCTTCCGCTGTGTTCGGACCTGGCAGCGCGGCATTGGCTTTTTGATATTCCTGCAAATTCGCCCAGTCCTGGGCATGAGAGGCTTCTGGGAAAAAGATAGCAGACAAAAACACCAAAACCAGCGTAGTCTTTAGATTGCAATGCATTGGCTATGGGTCTTCAGGTTCTGCGATGATCATTCATTCCCACAGTTGTTGGATAATCACCTTTAATCGCCTTTGGGCGGGGTGATCATGATATG